>DASYLG010000155.1:0-1801 GCA_036009685.1 Iamia sp.
GGTCGTCGTGGCGTCCATGTCCGTCGCCGGCGGGTGGGCACCGACCCCCGACGTCCTCCTCCGCCGGGCCGTCCACCGACGTCTCGAGCGCGAGGTCCGCCGGTTGCGGCGGGCCGGTACGGCGGTCGTGCGCATCGAGCCCTCCGCCCGGGTGATCCGGGCCATGGGCATCAACGCCATGGCCGACGACCGGGCCGAGGACGTGGTGCGGGAGGCCTTCCTCGACACGGGCCGGCGCACCGCCGATCCCCGCGTGGCGGCCCCGCTGGCCGCCCTGGCCGACCGGGCCTCTCATCGCGACGACCTGGTCAGCACCCTCGCCGGCTGACCGCCACGGGGGCACCTCCCCGGCCCCGGCGAGGCCCGCCCGCTCAGGTTCGGGATGGCCCGGCCGACGGGTCACGGGTGGGCATCGGGCACGCTGGGGAGACGGGGGCCGCCGGGCCCGCGGCCGCGCCCCCGGAGATGGCCGCGTACCGCCGCCAGCAGCGGCGCGACACCCGCGACACCACCCTGGTCGCCGGGCTGGTGGGCCTGGTCGCCCTGCCCCTCTGGGCCGCCTTCGACCGGGTCCTGGTCCCGGAGCGGGCGGGCGAGTTCTTCGTTGCCCGGGTGGTGGGGGAGGTCGGCATCGTCGTGACCTGCGGCCTCCTCTGGCGCCGCAGCGGCCCCGACGGCCGGTGGTCCGAGCACCTCTCGTTCGTGACCTTGCTCGGTCTGGTCGCCAGCATCGCCTGGATGGTGCCCCGCTCGGGCGACCAGCTCGAGGCCTACGTGCTCGGGATGTCCCTCCCGATCTTCGCCACCGCCTTCCTGCTGGCCTGGCGCTGGCCCATGACCGTCGGCCTCGTGGTGGCCACGGCGGTGGCGCTCGTCGGCTCGTCGGTCGGGGTGGACCCGGGTCTCGACGCCCGCCAGTGGACGACCACGGCCTTCTACATCGTCACCGCCACGTTGATGGCCGTCGCCTCCCAGGTGTACCGGGAGCGCAAGCAGTGGCAGCAGCACGTGACCCAGACCGCGCTCGAGGCCGAGCGGCACCGCAACGCCGTCCTCGTGGAGGAGCTCGAGCAGCTCAGCCGGGAGGACCCGCTCACGTCGGTCGGCAACCGCCGGGCCTGGGACGAGCGGCTGACGGGCGAGTTCCTCCGGGCCCGCCGCTCCGGCCGGCCGCTCGCCGTCCTCGTCTGCGACCTCGATCACTTCAAGGCCGTCAACGACCGCGCCGGCCACAGCGTCGGCGACGCCGTCCTCCGCACCGCGACCGCGGTCGTGACCGAGCGGCTCCGGGCCACCGACTTCCTCGCCCGGATCGGCGGCGACGAGTTCGCCGTCCTCTGCCCGGACACCTCGCTGGCCGCCGCCGCCGAGCTGGCGGCGGACCTCCGGGACGGGATTCGGACCGCCGACCTCGCCGACGGGGTCACCATGACGTGCTCCATCGGGGTGGCCGAGCTCGAGCGGCGGGACGACAACGCCGAGATCCTGTGCCAGAGAGCCGACGGCGCCCTCTACGACGCCAAGGTCGTCCGGGACACGTTCCGCTGCGCCGAGCCGGGCACACCCCCGGTCCACCGGTCGCCGGGGCGCCACCGCTCGGACCACCGCCCCGCCCACGACCCCACCTGACCAGCGCCCCCGCTCGGCGTCGCCGGGCCTCCTGGATCACCCGAGGTGACGGGGACACGAGACCAGCTTGAGGGGCGCGACCAGCTCGAGGCGCCAGCCCGGGTCGCCCCGGTCGAGGCGCCACGCCGCCCCCTTGAGCAGCAGGTCGGCGGCGTCGGCGGCGCCCACGATC
>DASYLG010000156.1:0-10434 GCA_036009685.1 Iamia sp.
CGGGGCGTCACCGGGCTGCGGGCCAAGCCCGACACCGCCGGCGGCCCGCCCACCGTCACCGGCGTCGAGCTCGACGACGGCACCGCCATCGACGCCGACGTGGTCGTGCTCGCCACCGGCCGTCGCGGCCCCGTCCCGACCTGGCTGGCGGTGGTCGGCGTCGACGTCGACGAGGAGGTCCACGAGAGCGGCCTCGTCTACCTCAGCCGCTGGTACCGGCGGCCCGGTGGCTTCGCCATCGACGGCGAGGCCAAGGCCGGCGGCGACCACGGCTTCCTCAAGTACCTCGCCATCCCCGGCGACGGCGACATCGCCTCGATCACGCTGGCCCTGCGCACCACCGACTCCGAGATGCGGGCGCGGCTGGCCGACGACGAGCGCTTCGACGCCGCCGCCGCCCGGTACGAGGGCGCCCGGGCGCTGTTCGACCAGGGCGATGTCGAGCCGATCACCCCCGTGCTCCCGATGGGCGGGCTGATCAACCGGCGCCGCCGCTTCCTCGAGGCCGACGGCACCCCCGTCGCCCTCGGCCTCCACGTGGTGGGCGACGCCCACACGTGCACCAACCCCCTCTATGGCCGGGGCTGCTCGCTCGCCGTCGTGCAGGCCGGCCTGCTGACCGATGCCATCGCCGCCCACCCCGAGCTCACCGCCGAGGACGCCGACGCCCGGGCCCGCGCCTACGAGGCCGGCTGCGCCCGCGAGGTCGAACCCTGGTTCGAGATCTCGGTCCAGGCCGACGCCATGGGGGCCGACCCCAACGCCCGCGCCATCGCCGAGACGGGCACCGACGCCGTCGCCGACTCGGCCGCCCACGACGCCAACAAGGCCATCGCCCGGATCTTCGCCGCCGGCGCCCAGGACCCCATCGTGGGCCGGGGCCTGATGCGCCTCATGAACCTGCTGACCACGCCCTCGGAGCTGATGGCCGACCCCGAGTTCCTCGCCCGGGCCATGACGATCCTGGGCGATCCCGAGACCTACCCCGTCCCCCCGCCACCGGCCGGCCCCACCCGGTCGGAGCTGCTGGCGCTGCTCACCGCCTGACCCAAGGAACCCATCGTGCACGACCTCGTGATCCGCAACGGCCGCATCGCCGACGGGAGGGGTGGTCCCAGCTACGTCGCCGACATCGGCGTCGACGGCGAGCACATCGCCGCCGTCGGCACCGAGGTCGGCACCGGCCATCGGGAGATCGACGCCGACGGCCGGCTCGTCACCCCGGGCTGGGTCGACATCCACACGCACTACGACGGCCAGGTCACCTGGGACCCCGAGGTCTCGCCATCGGGCTGGCACGGCGTCACCACCGTGGTGATGGGCAACTGCGGCGTCGGCTTCGCCCCGGTCCGGGCCTCGCAGCGGGAGTGGCTGATCCAGCTCATGGAGGGGGTCGAGGACATCCCCGGCGCCGCCCTCACCGAGGGCATGACGTGGACCTGGGAGACCTTCCCCGAGTACCTCGACGAGGTCGAGAGCATGGCCCGGGTGCTCGACGTGGCCGCCCTCGTCCCCCACGGTGCCCTGCGGGCCTACGTGCTGGGCGAGGGCCGGGGCAACGACGTCGCCACCGACGCCGAGATCGCCACCATGCGGGACCTGGCCCACGAGGCCGTGCGGGCCGGCGCCGTCGGGATCTCCACCACCCGCACGCTGCTCCACCGGGCCAAGGACGGCGAGCTGGCCGCCGGCACCACCGCCGCCGCCAAGGAGCTGATCGGCATCGGCGACGCCCTGGCCGACGTGGGCCACCGGGTCTTCTCGGTGGCCAGCGACATGCTCGACCTCGATGGCGAGATCGCCTGGATGGCCGAGATCTCCCGCCGCACCGGCAACCCCGTCACCTTCCAGACGCTCCAGACCGACATGGCGCCGGAGATGTGGCGGGACTGGATCGACCGGGGCCTGGCCGCCAACCGCCAGGGTGCCTGGCTGGTGCCGCAGGTGGCGGGCAAGCCGGCCTCGATCCTGGTGGGGTTCGAGTCCAGCTTCCACCCGTTCACCAGGCACGCCGCCTACCAGCCGCTGCGCGACCTCCCGCTCGACGAGCGCCTCGCCGCCCTCCAGCGGACCGAGGTGCGGGAGGCGATCCTGGCCGAGGAGCGCACCTTCACCGGGCCCGAGGCCTTCCTGTTCGGCAACCTGCACAAGCTGTTCCCGCTGGGGGACCCGCCCCAGTACGAGCCGTCGCCCGACGAGAGCGTGGGTGCCATCGCCGAGCGGGCCGGGGTCTCGCCGCTGGAGGTGGCCTACGACCTGATGCTCGAGCGGGGCGGCAAGGAGCTGCTGTACCTGCCGATCCTGGGCTACGCCAACGGTGGGCTGTGGGCCATCGACGAGATGCTGCGCCACCCCGGCACCGTCCTGGGGCTGGGCGACGGCGGGGCGCACTGCGGAGTGCTGTGCGACGCCAGCCTGCCGACGTTCATGCTCACCCACTGGGCCCGCGACCGGGATCGGGGCCCGACCCTGCCGGTCGAGCAGATCGTCCAGCACCAGACGAGCCGGACCGCCGCCCTCTACGGGTTCACCGACCGGGGGGTGATCGCCCCCGGCTACCTGGCCGACCTCAACGTCATCGACTTCGAGGGCCTGGCCCTCGACGCCCCCGAGATGGCCTACGACCTGCCCGCCGGCGGCAAGCGCCTCATCCAGCGGGCCCGGGGCTACGGCGCCACGGTGAAGTCCGGCGTGGTCGTGCGGCAGGACGACGCCCCCACGGGCGAGCGCCCCGGCGGGCTGATCCGGGCCGGACGGCCGGCCGCCCCGTCGGTGGCGTCGGTGGCGTCGGTGGTGCGCCCCGCCGAGCCGGCGGGCATGGCCTGATGGGGGCGATCACCGAGCGCACCGTCGCCCGGCCCGACGGGGTCGAGATCCAGGTCACCGAGGCCGGTCCGGCCGACGGCCCGCCGGTGATCCTGGCCCACGGGTTCCCCGAGCTGGGCTACTCGTGGCGGCACCAGATCCCCGTCCTGGCCGAGGCCGGCTACCACATCCTGGTGCCCGACCAGCGGGGCTACGGCCGGTCGAGCCAGCCGGCCGAGGTCGAGGCCTACGACATCGTGCACCTCACCGACGACCTGGTCGCCCTGATCGACGACGTCGGCCGGGACACGGCCGCGGTCGTCGGCCACGACTGGGGCTCGATGGTGGTGTGGGGGCTGGCCCAGCGGGCCCCCGAGCGGGTCGCCGGGGTGGTCGGGATGAGCGTCCCGTTCATCCCCCGGGGCGACCACCCGCCCACGGCGGCGATGCGCCACCTCCTCGGGGACGCCTTCTTCTATATGCTCTACTTCCAGGAACCGGGCGTGGCCGACGCCGACCTGGCCGCCGATCCCGAGCGCACCCTGCGGGGGATGCTGCTGGGCCTGACGCCGGCGGCCCAGGCGACGGCCGATCCGACGGCCACGTTCGCCAACGACGGCCGGGGGTTCGTCGACCGCCTGCCCGTCGTCACCGAGGTCCCCGACTGGATCACCGAGGACGAGATCGCCCACTACGTCGACGAGTTCCGGCGGACCGGCTTCACCGGCGGGATCAGCTGGTACCGGAACCTCGACCGCAACTGGGAGCTGATGGAGCCCCACGGCGGGCAGAAGGTCCAGCCCCCGGCCCGCTTCGTCGGCGGCGCCCTCGACCCGGTCCTGATGATGACCCCGCCGTCGACCCAGGACGGCTGGCTGGCCGACGACCGCGGCACCGTCATCGTCCCCGACGCCGGTCACTGGGTGCAGCAGGAGAAGCCCGCCGAGGTCAACCAGACCCTCCTCGACTTCCTGGCCGGCCTCGAACCCTGGTGACGACCACGAGGTGCCAGGCACCTCGTGGTCCGGAATCTCCTCGGGGGCATCGGACGGGTGTGATCCACACTGGGGCGATGGACGGGGCGGCGTTGAGGGGGCCGATCGACCGGCTGGTGGGGGGGCGGGACGTGGTGATCACCACCCACGCCGTCCGGGGGATGCAGCCGACCGTCGATGCCGTGCGGGCCCACGGGGCCCGGCGGATCCTCGTGCTGGGCGGGACCGAGGGCACCGGCGACTGGCCCGAGGGCATCGAGGCCGTGATCGTCCCCGCCACCGTCCGCTCGATGACCGAGGAGGTGCTGGCGCTCGAGTCGCTCGTCGAGCGGATGGGGCCCGAGCACCACGCCGCCCTCGACGCCTGGGACCCCGATCGCACCGCCCTGGTGCTGGGCAACCCGCTGACCACCGGGCCCGAGGTCGGGGGGCGACCCATCGCCGGCCACCGGCGCCTGGCGTCGGCCGACCTGGAGGACAAGGCCACCGCCGACGAGCTGCTCGGCGCCGCCGGCGTCGCCACCCCGCCGCACGAGGTCGTCCGGCCCGCCGAGGCGACCCCTGCGGCCGTCCGGCTGGAGCAGGGGCCGCGGCAGGGCGTCGTGATCTCCGCCGGCGGGCGCAACGGCGGGGCCGACGGCGTCCGCTGGGTGGGCGTCGGCAGTGCCAGCGAGATGGCCGGGAAGCTGGTCGGCGCCTTCGAGGGCGCCCGCGGTCCCGGTCTGGGCCTCGTCCGCGTCGCCCCCTTCGTCGAGGGCACGCCGTGCAGCATCGGCGCCCTCGTCACCGGCGACGGCGTGGCCGTGCTCCGCCCGGTCGAGAACATCACGCTGCGCCGCGGTCGGCGTCTCGTCTACTCCGGCCTGTCCACCGTGTACGACCCACCGGCCGCCGTCCGCGACGAGATGGAGGCGGCGGCCCGCCGGGTGGGGGAGGAGCTGCGGCGCCGCGTCGACCACCGGGGCGGCTTCGCCATCGACGGGATCGTCACCCCCGACGGCTGGCTCGCCACCGAGGTGAACACCCGCCTGTCCGGCGGGTTCGCCACCCACCCGACCGGGGGCGCCGAGCCCGACGTCCTCTTCCTCCAGATCGCCCTGCTGGAGCGGCTCGACGACGCCACCTTCACCACCGCGGCCATCGAGACCGTGTACCGCCCGGCGGCCGAGGCCCTGCGCTGCGTCCGCGTGGCCCGGGTCCTGGACGCCGCGCCCACCGGCGGTCCGGCGAGCGTCCCCGTCGTGGTCGAGGGGCGTACCGCCCGGCCCGCCCGGCCCGACGAGGAGCCCCACGGCCTGCTGCGGGTGGGCGAGGCGGCCTCCGGGGGCGTGGTGCTGGCCCGCCTCACCGACGAGGCCCGGCCCCTCGACATCGGCCCCCCGGCGGCCCCGCTGGCCGCCTCCCTGCTCGACCTGGCCGACCGGCTCTGGGCCACCGGCACCGGCGGGCTCAGCGCTGGGGGAGCCGAACAGGTGATCCGGTAGCGTCGGAAGCCATGTTCGACCCGCTGCCGGACAAGCCCGACCACCCCTCCATCGAGCAGCAGATCCTGGCCCTCTGGGAGGCCCAGGGCACCTTCGACGCGGTGCGGGCGCAGAACGCCGACGGCCCCCGGTTCAGCTTCGTCGACGGTCCGGTCACGGCCAACAAGACCCTGGCCGTGCACACCGCGTGGGGCCGCACGCTGAAGGACGTCTTCCAGCGGTACAAGGCCCTCCAGGGCTTCCACCAGCGCTACCAGAACGGGTTCGACTGCCAGGGCCTCTGGATCGAGGTCGGCGTCGAGAAGGAGCTGGGCCTCAACTCCAAGCGGGAGATCGAGGAGTACGGGCTGGCCGAGTTCGCCCGTCGCTGCCGGGCCGTCGTCGAGCGCTACTCCGACGACCTCACCCGTGGCTCGGTCCGCTTGGGCCAGTGGATGGACTGGGAGAACAGCTACTTCACGTTCTCCGACACCAACATCTCCTACATCTGGCGCTTCCTCAAGGAGGTCGAGGGCCAGGGCCGCCTGTACCGGGGCCACCGCTCCACCGAGTGGTGTCCCCGCTGCGGCACCTCCATCAGCGCCCACGAGCTGGTCGGCAGCTACGTCGACCAGACCGACCCGTCGCTGTTCGTGCGGTTCCCGCTGCTCGACCGGCCCGGCGAGGCCGTGGTCGTCTGGACCACCACGCCGTGGACCCTGCCGGCCAACGTCGCCGCCGCGGTCGCGCCCACCGCCCGCTACGGCCTGCGCGCCGGCGAGTGGCGCGCCGTCGAGCGCACCGGCCTCGACGACGACGCCTTCGACGAGATCGTCACCGGCGCCGACATGGTCGGCTGGCGCTACGAGGGTCCGTACGACGACCTGCGGGCCGAGAAGGCCGTCGAGCACCGCGTCATCCCGTGGGACGAGGTCTCGATGGACGACGGCACCGGCATCGTCCACATCGCCCCCGGCTGCGGTACCGAGGACTTCGGCCTCGGCCAGGTCCACGGCCTGCCGGTGATCACCCCCGTCGACGAGTCGGGCCTGTTCTACGACGACTTCGGCTGGCTGGCCGGCAAGGGTGCCCGCGCCGCCGCCGACGAGATCATCGCCGACGTCCGCCAGCGCGGCCGCCTGGTCGAGGCCGGCACCATCGAGCACCGCTATCCCGAGTGCTGGCGCTGCCACACCCCGCTGATCTTCCGCATCTCCGACGACTGGTTCATCCGGGTCGACGACGAGCTGCGCCAGTCGCTCCGCGACGCCAACGCCAGCGTCGAGTGGACGCCCGCCTACATGGGCAAGCGGATGGACGACTGGCTCGTGAACATGGGCGACTGGAACATCTCCCGCCGCCGCTACTACGGCCTGCCGCTGCCCTTCTACCCGTGCTCCTGCGGGCACATCACCGTCATCGGGTCGAAGGAGGAGCTGGCCGAGCGGGCCGTCGACAGCCTCGACGGGCTCGAGGAGCTGCGCCGCCCCTGGATCGACGACGTCCGCATCCGCTGCGTCGAGTGCGGCGACGTCGTCACCCGGGTCACCGAGGTGGGCGACGTCTGGCTCGACGCCGGCATCGTCCCCTTCTCCACCCTGGGCTGGCAGCACGAGGGGTACGAGCCCGAGGGGTACGCCACCGGGGCGGCCAAGGGGCTCACCAGGGCCGATCTCCCGGACCACGCCTACTGGGAGGAGTGGTTCCCCGCCGATTGGGTCTCGGAGATGCGCGAGCAGATCCGGCTGTGGTTCTACTCCCAGCTCTTCATGTCGGTCGTGCTGACCGGTCGGGCCCCGTACCGGAAGGTCCTCGGCTACGAGAAGATGCTCGACGAGACGGGCCGGGAGATGCACGGCTCGTGGGGCAACATGATCAGCGCCGAGCAGGCCTTCGAGGAGATGGGCGCCGACGTGATGCGGTGGCAGTACTGCGCCCAGCCGCCCAACCAGAACCTGCTGTTCGGCTTCGGCCCGGCGGCCGACATCAAGCGCAAGCTGCTGACGCTGTGGAACAGCGCCTCGTTCCTGGTCCAGTACGCCGTGATCGCCGGGGTCGCCCCATCCGCCGATCTGCTCGCCGGGCTCGACCCCGACAGGTCCGACCTCACCGACCTCGACCGGTGGGCCCTGGCCCGCACCGCCCAGCTGGTGGCCGAGGCCGAGCAGGGCTACGAGGAGTACCTCACCGTCAACGTGATCCGGGCCTTCGAGGCCTACGTCGACGACCTCTCGAACTGGTACATCCGCCGGTCCCGCCGGCGCTTCTGGGACGGCGACCCCACCGCCATCCGGGTGCTGTGGTCGTCGCTCACCACGGCCCTGCGCACCATCGCCCCGGTGATGCCCTTCCTCGCCGAGCACCTGTGGCAGCGTCTCGTGGTCGACGCCGTCGATGCTCCCGACGGCGTGCCGGCCTCGGTCTTCCTGGCCGGCTGGCCGTCGATCGCCGCCCCCGACGCCGAGCTGCTGGCCGACACGGCCGCCGTCCGCCGCGTCGTCGGGCTCGGCCGCCAGGCGCGGGACAAGGTCGAGCTGGGCCTGCGCCAGCCCCTCCGCCGGCTGGTGGTCGAGGGCGAGCCGCGCGTCGCTGCCCACGTCGACGAGATCGCCTCCGAGCTGCGGGTCAAGGAGGTCACGGTGGGCACGGTCGAGGCGACCCAGCTCAAGGTGCGCCCCAACCTCAAGGTGCTCGGCCCCAAGCTGGGCCCGGACGTGGTGGCCGTGCGGAAGGCCCTCGAGACCGGCGACTTCGTCGAGCGCGCCGACGGCGGCTTCGACGTGGCCGGTCACAGCCTCACGGCCGACGAGGTCCTGGTCGAGCGGACCGAGAAGCAGGGGTGGTCCGTGGCCGCCGCCGACGGCGTCACCCTGGCCCTCGACATCGAGCTCGACGACGAGCTCCGCACCGAGTCCCGGGTCTACAACCTGATCCACACCGTCAACGGCATGCGCAAGGACGCCGGCCTGGCCCTCACCGACCGCATCGTGCTCACCCTCCCGCACGCCGACCAGGAGCTCGACGCCCACGTCGCCTGGATCGAGGCCGAGGTGCTGGCGGTGGAGGTCGGCTACTCCGACGTCGAGGCCCCCGTCATCGCCAAGGCCTGACGTGTCCCGCGCCCCCCTCCTGGAGCGGCTGACGGCGCCCGACGGGCGCATGCCCCGCCAGGTCCAGCCCGGGTGGCTGGTCGCCCTGATGGTCGCCGACACCGTCGCCGCCGTGGGGCTCTTCGGCGACATCGCCCGGCACGTCTCGCTCGGCTTCGCCGTCGACACCGAGTCCGACTTCCTGTCGAGCTGGCACCTGGTCCTCTACGGCGGGGTCGCCGGCGTCGCCCTCGTGCTCGGCGCCTTCGCCGTGGCCCACGGGCCGCGAGCGCCGGTCGTCCTGCTCCGCCGCGCCAGCGGCGGGCTGGCCGCCCTCACCCTCGGCGGCATCGTGGACGCCGTGTGGCACGAGGCCTTCGGCATCGAGGCCTCGTTCGGGGCCCTCGTCAGCCCGCCCCACCTGGTGGTCTTCGCCGGGCTGGTGCTGCTGATGATCGCCCCCATCGGCGTCGTCGCCGACGGCCCGTCGGTGCCGCTCGACGCCCTCCGCTCGCTGGTCCTGGCCCTGTCGGTCACGTCCCTGCTGCTGGTGATCTCCCTGTTCACGGGCTACCTCACCCCGCTGATCGGCGGCAGCGAGTTCCAGGCCGGCGCCTACGTCGAGTCCCTGGTCGGCACCAGCTACCTCGACCAGGACACGGCCCGGGGCCTGGGCGTGACCCTCTGGTTCGGCACCCTCCTCAGCCTCGTCGTGGTGCTGATCCGGGCCCGGTCCGCGCCGGTGGCCGGCACCTGGACGGTCGCCTTCGGCCTCCTCGGCCTGGCCCCCCTCGTCGCCACCGGCGAGGTGGCGCTCCCCCTGACCGCGGCCCTGGTCGTGTTCGGGATCCTCTCGGACCTCACCGCCACCCGGAGCCGCCCCCACCCCCTGGCGACGGGGCTCACGGTGGCGGCCATGTGGGCGGCGATGTTCTCGGTCATCGGTGCCCGCGGCGACCTGCTCTGGGGCCGGGAGCTGTGGGGCGGCGTCATCACCACCGGGTTCCTGGTCGGCACCGCCACCGGCGGCGCCATCCGCTGGGTCACCAGCCCACCCCGGGTCGCCCCCCGCGCCGACGTCGGCCTCTGACCCCCGTTCCGTGGGCGAAGACCCACCGGACCGGTGGTCTCCCGCCCACGGAACGGCTCCTCAGTGGGTGGGGGTGAAGCCGACCTGGTCGAGGATCCAGGTCCAGGTGTCGGCCGCCGCCTCGTCGTCGAGGTGGACGCCGTCGGGGCGCAGCTCATCGATCAGCTCGTTCCCGTCGTCGCCGGTGCAGACCCGGGACGAGTAGGGGGCGATGGCCACCCCCGGGTGGGTGCCGAGCTGCTCCATGAGGACGGTGTTGACCGTCCGGAGCCGGTCGGCGTCGCGCTCCTCGCCCTCGGTGAGGTACCAGCGGTAGCAGGGCACGTCCAGCCACAGGATCGGGGCGTCGGTCCGGCTGCGGATGACGTCGACGGCCCGGTCGACGGCGGCCCGGTACACCTGCTCCCAGCGCTCGCTGCCGACCTCGACCCGCTCGCCGTCGATCACGGGGTCGAACACCTGACGCAGGCCCAGGCTGACGACGACGGCGTCGGCGCCGCTCGACAGGGCCCGGGACCACTGGTCGGGCCAGGCGTCGCAGGTGGGGGACTGGGGCTCGAGCCGGTCGCCCAGGGCGATCACCGCGCCGATGATGTCGCAGGCGCCGTGGTGCGCCCCGCCCACCCGGGCGACGCCGCTGTCGGGGACGTTGCGGAGCAGGACGAACGCCTGCGAGTCGCCCAGCACGACCAGGCGGGGCAGGGCCGGTGCCGCCGGCGTCGCCGGGCCCGTGTCGTGGTCCGACGCGGCCGGCGCCGGCGGGAGGGTGATGACCGAGGGCTCGGCCGCCATGGGGGCCGACGGGGCGTCGTCGTCCCGGGGGGCGAGCGACACCGCGCCGACCACGACGGCCGCCGCGATCGTCGCCCCGGCGAGGGCCCGACCGGGGTGGACCAGCCGGGCCCGGCCCTGGTGGAACGGCACCTCGACGCAGCGGTGCACGACCTCGGTCAGGACCAGGGCGACGACGAGGCGGAGGCCGTCGAGCGCCA
>DASYLG010000157.1:0-3398 GCA_036009685.1 Iamia sp.
GCGGCGGCACCAGCCGGACACGACCTCGGGCGTGAGGTCGTCGAGGGCCACGGTGTGGGCCGGGTGGCGCCGGGCCCGCTCGAGGTGGTCGAGCAGGTTCAGCACCGACTGGGGGTGACGGACCGCGGTGGCCGCCTCCAGGTAGGCGTCCTGGCGTTCCCGCCACCAGTCGGCGTCGACCAACCCGTCGCCGGTCACGTGGCCTCCAGCCCGGGCACGCGGGTGGGCAGGCGGCCGGCGGTGAGCAGGCCGGCGAGGGCGATCACGATGCCGAGGGCGAAGGCCAGGGCCACACCGGTCGAGCGGGCCCAGTCCCGGGCGTCGGCCAGGGCGATGAGCGCCCCGCCGGTCCCGGTGCCGAGCGAGACGCCCAGGGTGTCGCACAGCTGGAGGGCGGCGGTGGCGTGGCCCTCCTTGCCCGGCTCGGCCACGCCCAACATGCTCACCGAGAGGGGCGAGTAGGCGAGACCCATGCCCAGTCCACCGACCCCCCAGGCCGGGAGGGCGGCCCACGCCGGGAGCCACAGGGCGGTGGCCAGCATCCCCGTCGACCCCAGGCCGATCAGCAGGAACCCGACCCGATCGAGGAGCCGCGGCCCGAGCCGGCCCAGCAGCCGCTCGGTCGACCACGACCCGCAGGTCCACAGCACGGCGCAGACCGAGAGGGCGGCCCCGGCGATGCGGGTCGATCCGCCCCGGCCCTCGGTGGCGGCGAGCGAGACGTAGGCGTCGACCCCGAAGAAGGCCCAGGTCAGGAGGCCCCGCACGGCCACGATGGCGGGCAGGCCGGGGCGGAGGCGGGCGGTGCCGGCCGGGACGAGGCGGAGGAAGGCGGGCACGGCCACGGGCAGGCCCACCGCCACCAGGGCGGCGGTGGCGAGCGGGTGGCCGATCGTCCCGCCGGCGAGGACGAGGCCGACGCCGGCGATGAGGGCGGCGACCCGGGCCAGCCGGGTGCGGTCGGCCCGGCGCTCGGCGGGCCCGAGGGCGACGACGTCGCGCTCGTGGTCGTGGGTGAGCCGGCCCAGGGCGGGCACCGCGATCAGCCCCGCCACCGCGACGAGCGGGAGCAGGCCGAGGAAGACCCAGTGCCACGACGCCGCCTCCTCGACGAAGGTGGCGATGGTGGGACCGGTGATCCCTGGGATCACCCAGGCCGTCGAGAAGATGGCGAACACCCGAGGCCGGATCGCTGGCGGATAGCCCCGGGCCACGCTGGCATAGGCCGACGACGGGATGGCGCCGGCCCCGAAGCCCTGGAAGACCCGGGCGGCCACCAGGATCGGCATCGACGGCGCCAGCCCACCCATCACCAGGCCGACCGAGAACAGCGCCAGGCCGGCGGCGAAGGGGAGCATCGGGCCCCGCCGGTCGGTGAGGATCCCGGTGACGACGATCCCGGCCAGGCTGGCCAGGAAGAACCCGCTGAAGACCCAGCCGTAGAGGGCCCGGCCGCCGAGGTCGTCCTCGACGGTGGGCATCACGGTGGCGATGGCCAGCGACTCGAAGGCGACGAGCGTGATCGTCATCACCAGGCCGACCGTCAGCCGGCGCCGGTGCGGGGCCCAGACGCCATCACCGGGAGCGGGGGTGGCCTCCGGCTCGGCGGCGTCGATGAGCTCCGTCACCGCGCCACCGTAGGCTCGGGCCATGCCCTTCGACGACGTGATCACCGACCTCGACGGTCTGCGGGAGATCTATCCGCAGCCGCACCAGATCGTCGTCGACAAGGGGATCGACCACATCGACGAGACCGCCGCCGGCTTCATCGCCCGCTCGCCTTTCGTCGCCCTCGGCACCTACGGCCCCGGCGGCGGCGACGTGTCGCCCCGAGGGGGGCCGCCCGGCTTCGTCCGCGTCCTCGACGAGAAGCGCATCGCCCTGGGCGACCTCATCGGCAACCGCCGTCTGGACAGCTACGCCAACGTGATCGAGGACGGCCGGGTCGGCCTGCTCTTCCTGGTGCCCGGTCTGGGCGAGACGCTGCGGGTCAACGGGACGGCGTACCTGACCACCAGCCCCGAGGTGCTCGACGCCGTGTCGTTCCCCGGGGTGAGGGCCACCGCCGCCCTGGGCATCGACGTCGACGAGGTCTTCCTCCACTGCGCCAAGGCCTTCCGCCGCTCGAAGCTCTGGGATCCCGAGACGTGGCCGGCCGCGGAGGATCGCCCCTCGCCCGGCGTCATCCTCAAGGCTCACGCCGGCATCACCGAGGTCACCGCCGAGCAGATCGAGGCCTCGCTCGAGGCGGACTACGTCGAAGAGCACCTCTGGCACCCCGGCCAGTAGGTCGACGGTCAGCCGGAGACGTTGATGCCGCCGCCGAAGCCGCCGGGACCGGGTCGGCCGTAGCCGCTGGTGGGCCAGGTCGCCCCGGACCGGTTCCGCTCGCGCACCCGGAGCGACCACCACAGGGCGCCGCCTATGACGAGGAAGGGCCCGATCGAGCCGACGAGTGCCCCGAACGTGATCAAGATGATGGACACGATGCTCCGGCTCGTGTCGGCGCCGGGGTCCACGGTCAGCACGACGATGGCGACGGTGAAGACCGCCCACCCGATGATCGTCATGGCGACGCCGGCGATCAGGAGGATCAACGGCCCGCGGCCGGAACGGTCCTCGGTGGGAGCGGAGGCCACGCCCCATCATCGCGCCGGCGCCGGCGCGCCGGGGGAGATCAGGCCTCGACCAGGTCCATCGACCACTCGGGCATGGTCCGGGTGACGGGGTCGTAGGAGCGCAGCCACGTGGGCAGGAACACCGGATCGGCCATGGCCGAGGGGTGGTGGCCGGCGAGGGCGGCGCCGAGCATGGCGGGGCCCAGCTCGAACCAGAACCCGATCGACCAGGCCAGCATGCGGAGGTGGGCACCGGGGTGGAGGATCCGACCGGAGGCGGCCAGCCCGACGAGGGTCCCGAGCATGGTGAACCAGGCCGTCATCACCATGGCGGTGACCATGCCGAGGGCGAACGACGGCCGGCCGCCACCCCGGGCCCGGTGGACGTCGAAGGCGACGCTCTTGTGCTCGACCTCCTCGGCGAGGTGCCAGAGGAAGAGGGTCGTGGCGGTGCGGTCGGCGCCCCGGAAGAGGGTCGAGGACCGCGTGTCGACCCACCGGGCGATCATGAAGGCGACCGTCTCGAAGCCGGCCGCATAGGCCAGCCCGAACCGGTCGGACCGGCGGGCGAGCCACCGGTAGGTCGTGGCCACCCAGCGGTCGACCCGGCGCAGCGACGGGCGGCGGGCCAGGAGGATGCGGTTGAAGCGGGCGTGGGCGCCGTGGTGCGCCGTCTCCTGGGCCACCCACGCCTCGGCCTCGACCCGCAGGTCGCCGTCGAGGTCGTCGAGGACGATCCGCACCGACCGGACGACGTAGGGCTCGGCGTGGGGCATCAGC
>DASYLG010000158.1:0-4373 GCA_036009685.1 Iamia sp.
GATCGCATCACCCTGGAACCGGATGGAGAGAGCATCGGTGACCTCGACCTCGAGGTGGGTCGGCTGCCCGATGTGACATCGCTCGACGACGCCCCGAACCCGTCGATGGGGGACCCGACCGACCGCCAGGACGGCGGGACCGTGCTCCAGGTCCGCGACCTCGATATCGAGGGGCGACCGGCCCGCCTGGTGATCGCCACCGGCATCGGCGACTTCGGTGCCCACCTGGGCCTGGGCGAGCTCCCGCCTCCTGATCCCGTGGCGGCGGAGGGCGGGCGGGTCGTCGAGCTCTACGTGCTCATCGAGGACCAGGTCTGGTTCCTCCGCAGCCAACCGGCGGGCTTCGACGACCAGGCCGGGTTCGACTACCAGGAGGGACTCGTCCTGGCGGTGGCCGAGTCGCTGGAGGTCGACGCCGAGGAGGCCGAGGTCGAAGCGGAGATCCTGAGGCTCGACGGGATCGGCGAGGTCGACCTCGGCACCGACCCCGAGGGTGCCGTCGATGCCATCACGGACCTGCTCGGGCCGCCGACCTTCCAGGGCGATCCGTTTCTGGGCAACCTCTGCCAGGATCCGAGCCGGTCGGTCATCTGGCTTGACGGCGCGGTCGGCGTCGAGATCCTGGTGCCGGCCGGAGCGTCGGAGCAGCTCGTCTTCTGGAGCGTCGGCCAGGGGGGAGAGGCCCTCCGCCTGACGGGCGGCCTCGGGCTCGGCTCGACGGTCGCCGAGCTCCAGGGTGGACTCGGTGACTTCGATGTCCAGCCCGCCGAGATCGATGGCGAGCCGATCTTCCTCGCCTCCATCCCCGACGACGATGATGGTCAGACGCTGCTGTACTTCGATGGGTTGAGCGAGACCTCCCCCCTCACGTACATGTCCACCGGGAGACCGTGCTCGGGGGAGTGACCGTCAGGTCTCGGCGGTGACCTCGTCGCGGAGCTGGCGCTTGAGGATCTTGCCGGCGGCGTTCCGAGGCAGCTGCTGGTCGACCACGATCACCTTGCTGGGGACCTTGAAGGCGGCGATGCGCTGGCCCACGAAGGCCTGCAGCTCGCCGGCGTCCAGGGCCACACCGGCCTTGGGCAGCACCGCCACCGCCACCTCCTCGCCCAGCCGCTCGTGGGGGACGCCGAACACGGCGGCCTCGTACACGGCCGGGTGCTCGTAGACGGCGGCCTCGACCTCGGCGCACGAGACGTTCTCGCCCGCCCGCAGCACGAGGTCCTTGGCCCGGTCCTCGACGTAGACGAAGCCCTCGGCATCGATGCGGCCCACGTCGCCGGTGCGGAGCCAGCCGTCGACGATGGCCTCGGCGGTGGCGTCGGGCCGGTTCCAGTAGCCCCGGATGACCATGGGGCCCTTGAACCAGATCTCGCCCTGCTCGCCGACGGGCAGTGCCTTCTCGTCGGGGTCGCGCACCTCGACCAGCAGGGTCGGCAGCGACCGGCCGGTGCTGGTGGGGTGGGTGACGTAGTCCTCGCCCGAGTTCTGGGGGCCGAAGGCGTTGGTCTCGGTCATGCCGTACCCGATCGACGGCCGGCCCCGGCGGAACCCCTTGTCGACCCGGGCCACGAGCGCCGGCGGGGCCGGGGCGCCGCCACCGCCCACGCTGACCAGGCTGGAGGTGTCGAACTCGGCGAACCGGGGGCACTCCATCAGGTCCCACGACTGGGTCGGCACGCCGACGAAGTTGGTGACCCGCTCCCGCTCGATCAGCTCGAGCGCCCGCTCGGGATCCCACTTGTACATGATCACCAGGGGCATGCCGCCCAGGGCACACGACAGCATCACGGCCACGCTGCCGGTGACGTGGAACAGCGGCACGACGAGGATGAAGACCGGCGGCGTCTCGGCCGCCACCGCCGCCTCGGCCGGCCGGCGCACCCGCTGCACCTGGGCCCGGCAGCCGAACGACATGAGCGACTGCATGACGGCCCGGTGCGTCGACACGGCTCCCTTGGGCCGACCGGTGGTGCCCGAGGTGTAGAGGATGGTGGCATCGTCGTCGGGGTTCACCTCGACGGCCGGGAGCTCGGCGCCCAGCACCACCACGTCCTCCCAGCGGTCGACGTCGTCGGGGACGGCATCGCCGGCCGGGAGCCGCACCCCGACGGTGGCCACGCCGAGACGGGCGGCCACGGCCCGGGTGCGGGCGATCCGCTCGACGTCGGCGATGAGCACCGACGCCCCCGAGTCGTCGAGACCGAAGTCGAGCTCGTCCTCGGTCCACCAGCCGTTGAGCGACACGCTGACCGCCCCGACGGAGGTGATGGCGGCGAAGGAGATGATCCACTCGGGCAGGTTCCGCATGGCGATGGCGACCCGATCGCCCCGCTGGACGCCGTACCGCCCCACCAGCGCGGCTCCCAGGGCGGCGACCTCGTCGGCCACCTCGGCGAAGGTGCGGCGCTCGTCCTCGTAGACCAGGAACAGGTCGTCGCCCCGCGGCGGCCAGAGGCCGAACAGGTGGCGCAGGGTCGGCGGGGCGTTGACGAAGACGGTCTGGGTCACACCGTCGAGCTCGATCTCCCCCAGGGTGAAGCGGGGGTCCGAGGTGACCGCGGCGATGGCCTCGTCCCAGGTCAGGGCGGGCGCGTCGGCGGGCGAGGGGTCGGGGGTGGTGGCCATCGGGCGCCACCCTGCCACGCCGGGGCGGGTGCCGGGGGGAACGTGGTGGACCGGGAGCGGCCCTCCGGGGCGGTACCGTCCGGTGGCGGCCCCACCACCCCCCGCAACGGGCCGATCGACCCATGGACGAGCACCGCCGACGCGCCGATCAACCTCAGGTGAGGCCCCTCTCGTCCTACGCCGCGCCCGAGACGCCCCCCGACTCCTGGGGACCGCCCGACCCCGAGGCCCTCCTCGGGTCGCTGCCGGACCCGGTCCTCGTCATCGACTCCGAGCTCCGCCTCACCTATGGCAACCACCGGGCCGTCACCACCTTCGGACTCTCCGTCGAGGAGGGCCGGGGCCGGTCCATCATCGAGTTCATCCACCCCGACGACCTGGTGACGGCGGCCGCCTCGCTGGAGTCGGTGCAGGACAAGGACCTGGGCACCAGCGTCGAGATCCGGGTCCGCCACGCCGACGGCCACTGGATCCCGGTCGAGGGCCGCGGCTGGTCCGGCGTCCACGACCCGCGGATCCGGGGCATCGTCGTCGTCCTCCGCCTGATCGACGACCGGGGCGCCTGGCGGGTCACCGCCGGCGACCCCCGCCGCCAGGCCGCGGTGCTCGACCACTCCCCCAGCATGACCCTCCTCCTCGACAGCCACGGCCGGCTCGAGGGCGCCAGCCGGGTGTTCTCGGCGACGCTCGGCCTGGCCCTCGAGACCACGCTGGGCCGCTTCCTCCCCGACCTCGTCGTCGAGGAGGACGCCCGCCCCGTGCGCCAGTCGTTCGAGACGGTGCTGGTCGAGGGGGGCACCCACTCGTTCGAGGCCACCTTCCGGGCCGCCGACGACCGACCCCCGACCCCGTTCTGGCTCACCGCCGTCAACCTGCTCGACGACGTCGACGTGCAGGCCATCGTGATCAGCGGCGTCGAGATCGCCAGCCTGGTCGAGGCCCGCGACCGCCTCGCCCACCAGGCCACCCACGACGCTCTCACCGGGCTGGCCAACCGCCTCCTCCTGCTCGAGCGGCTCGACCTGGCCCTGCGCGCCTCGGTGGGCACCACCGCCGCCGTCGGCCTCGTCTTCTGCGACATCGACGGCTTCAAGCAGGTCAACGACGAGCACGGCCACCACGTGGGCGACGAGGTCCTGGTCGAGATCGCCCGCCGGATGGGCACCGTCCTGCACCCCGACGACACCCCCGGGCGGCTGGGCGGCGACGAGCTGGTCGTCGTGGCCATCCGTGACTCGGTCGCCGACGTGGAGCAGACGATGGCCGCCATCGTCGACGCCGTCGAGGCCCCGTTCGAGACGAGTGCCGGCCCGGTCGCAGTGCGGATGAGCGCCGGCTGCGCCGTGGCCCGCCAGGGCGCCCGGTCCGAGGACCTCCTCCGCCGCGCCGACCAGGCCATGTACGCGGCCAAGAAGGCCCGTCGGACTTGAGGCCCACGCCGGACGGGCGGATCCGGCAGGATCGCCGGCGTGAAGATCCGCATCGGGGTCGGGCTCGGCACCCACACCCTCGCCAACACCCAGGACACGTTCGTCCCCTACGTCCGCGACGTCGAGCGGCTGGGGTTCGACTCGCTCTGGCTGTCCGAACGGCTGACGGGCGACGCCCCCGACCCGCTGGTGGCCCTGGCCGTCGCCGCCGGCGCGACCACCAAGCTCAAGCTGGGCACCGGCGTGCTGGTGGTGCCCGGACGCAACCCGGTGGTGCTGGCCAAGGAGATGGCGTCGCTCGACCGCCTGTCGGGC
>DASYLG010000159.1:0-2352 GCA_036009685.1 Iamia sp.
ATCAGCCGGCCGTGGTGGGGCGGGGGGAGGTGGAGGAAGCACATGGTCGCCAGGTCGACCTCGAGGTCGGCGGCCGGGGTCCACGAGCGCAGGTCGGCCTGGCGCCAGGTGATGCGGTCGTCGCCCACGAACCCGGCGGCCCGGTCGAGCGCCACCTGCGACGCGTCCAGGGCCGTGACCGTCCAGCCCTGCTGGGCCAGCCAGGCGGCATCACCGCCCTCGCCGGCGCCCAGGTCGAGGACCCGGCCCGGCGTCAGGCCCGAGACGACCTCGACCAGCCGCTGATTGGGCTTCCCGCTCCAGGTCCGGTCGACGCCGGCGTAGCGCTCGTCCCAGAAGGCCGGGCTGAACAGCGTGTCGAGATCGAGGTCGGGGACATCGTGGTCGTGGCTCATGCCGGCCAGCGTGGAGCCGCAGACACACGTGAGCAACATGCCTTGCCGATGTGGCAACACAGGCCCACGAGGTGCCAGGCACCACGTGGGCATCGGTACCGGGCGATCGCCACTCGTCTCGGTCCCACGTGGTGCCTGGCACCTCGTGGGAGGTCAATCCGAGCGGGCGCGGCTGGGGTGCACGCGGCGGGCCTCGTCGGGCATCTTGGGGTAGACGGGGGGCCAGGGGGCGTCGGGGATGCCCCGCTCGAGGTCGGCGCGGTAGCGGGCGACCAGGGGCTCGATGCTCTGGGGGACGTCGTCGATGGTGGCCCACGGGTCGCCATCGGCCAGCCGCGGCGGGACGGTGGCGATGGTGAGGACGTCGGGGTGGACGGCGTCGAGCTCGTCCCAGCGGAACGGGGTCGAGCACTGGGCTCCCACCCGCGAGCGGACGCACCAGGCGCCGAACACCGTCTTGTGGGGGGCGTTCTGGTTGAAGTCGACGAAGATCCGCTCGCCCCGGTCCTGCTTCCACCACTCACCGGTGATGAGGCCCGGGTGGCGCTCCTGCATGGCGCGGGCCACGGCGATGGCGGCCTGGCGGGTGCCGAAGGAGTCCCACCCGGGCTCGACCCGGGCGTAGACGTGGAGGCCCCGGTTGCCGGTGGTCTTGGGGTAGGCGGTGATGCCGACCTCGGTGAGGAAGTCGTGCACCAGGTGGGCGGCCTCGCGGACCATCTCGAACGTGGTGCCGGGGGAGGGGTCGAGGTCGAGCCGCAGCTCGTCGACGTCGTCGGGCGCGGCGGCGCGGTAGGGCCACGGGTGGAAGCCGAGCACGCCCTGGTTGACGACCCACAGGACGTGGGCCAGATCGGCCATGACGATGGCGCGCGATTCGGTGCCGTTGATGGTCGAGACGGTGGTCGTCTCCAGCCAGTCGGGCGCCGAGTCGGGGATCCGCTTCTGGAAGAAGCTCTTGCCGGTGACCCCGTTGGGGAACCGCTGGAGCAACGTCGGCCGATCGCGCACCGTCCGCATCAGCGGCTCGCCCACGGCGACGTAGTACCGAGCCAGGTCGAGCTTGGTGAAGGCCGGGCCCCCCTTCTCGCCGGGGAACATGACCTTCTCGGGGCTGGTGATCTCGACGGTGCGCCCGCCCGCCTCGATGGGGACGGGGGCTCCGTGGTCTGCCTTGGGCATGCGGCCCTCCTGCGCGAGGCGGCGCTAGTCGGCCGCTTGGAGGGTCGACCGCACCTGGGCCCAGAGGTCATCGGGGGCCTTGTACGGGGCGTAGAAGCTCATCCGGTCGACGGTGCCGCCGAACCGGTCGAGCAGACCCTGGGCCACGGAGTCGGGCTCGGCGACGACGGCGAAGGCGTCGAGCACGTCGTCGTCGATGAGCTCGCCCATCTCGACCCACTTGCGCTCCTTGGACAGCCGGTTGAGCTCGGGCTGGAGGTCGTCCCAGCCGTGGTGCTCGAGGACGCCCTTGTAGGCCGGGGTCGAGCCGTAGAAGGCGATCTGGCCCCGGACCGCGGTCGACGCCTTCTCCTTGGTCTCGTCGGAGTCGCCGGTGACGACGAAGGCGGGCAGGGCGATGGTGAGGTCGGCCCGGGTGCGGCCGCCCTCCTTGGCCCCCTCCTCCAGCGCCGGCAGCGTGACGTCGCGCAGGTAGTCGGGCGTGGTGAAGCCGTGGGCCAGCAGGCCGTCGGCCACCTCGCCGGCGACCTTGGTCATCAGCGGCCCGACGGCGGCCAGCATCACCTGCGGCGGGCCGTGCGGCGACGGCGGGGGGGTGAAGAACGGGGTCATCAGGGAGTGCGTGTAGAACTCGCCCTTGAAGGCCAGCTCGGCGCCGTCGTTCCAGGTGGCCCAGATGGCGTGCAGGGCCTGGATCATCTCCTTCATCCGGGCCGCCGGTCGGCTCCACTCCATCGAGAACCGCTTGGTGATGTGGGGCTTGATCTGGCTGCCG
>DASYLG010000160.1:0-1956 GCA_036009685.1 Iamia sp.
ACGGCGCGGGCGGCGGTCACGGGTGGCTCGGAGAGCAGGAGGATCCGGGCCTCGATGCCGGCGGCGCGCAGGACGCGGGCCTCCTCCACGAGCGCCACGGCCAGGCCGGCGGCCCCGGCGGCGAGGGCGGTGCGGGCCACCGGGACGGCGCCGTGGCCGTAGCCGTCGGCCTTCACGACGGCCCACACCGGCGTGGGGGCGACGTGGGCCCGGAGGGTGCGGACGTTGGCGGCGATGGCGTCGAGGTCGACCTCGACCCGGCTGGGCCGGATCGGCGCCTCGCCGCCCGCGAGGGTCACCGTCGAACCTCAGACCTGGGCGATCATGGCCCGGATGATGTCGCCCCGGGCCAGGATCCCCAGCAGCCGGCCGTCGTCGTCGACCACGGGCAGGCGGGAGACGTCGTGGGTGTGGAGGAGCGTGGCGGCGTCCTCCAGGGTGGCGTCGGGCCCGACGGTGTGCGGCTCGCGGGTCATCACGTCGGTCACCGTGCCGCCGAGGGCGCGACGCAGGTCCTCCTCGAACTTCTTGCGCTCCCCCGGCAGCTCGATGGTGGCGCCGAGGAGGCTGAAGACCGTGGGCACGTGGATCTGGCCCTCGGCCACGATGAGATCGCCGGTGCTGAGCAGCCCGACGACCCGGCCGTCGGTCTCGACCACGGGTCCGGCGTCGATGCCCCGGTCGACCAGGGTGCGCATGGCGGCCTCGACGGTGTCGTCGGGCGCGAACGTCAGCACATCGGTCGTCATGGCGTCGCGCACGGGCATGCTTCGGGGCACGTCAGTCCTTCGGGGGGTCGTCGATCTCGGCCAGGGCCTCGGGCAGGTGGGCGGCGACGTCGCTGGCGACCAGGCCGCGGCGCCAGGCTAGGGCCCCCGCCCGTCCGTGGAGGTGGGCCGCGGCGGCCGCCGCCTCCAGGGGCCCGAGGCCCTGGGCCAGGAGGGCGGCGAGGACGCCGGTGAGGACGTCGCCGGTGCCGGCGGTGGCCAGCCGGGCATCGCCGGCCGTGGCGAGGAGGACCCGGCCGTCGGGGGCGGCGAGCACCGTGGTCGAGCCCTTGGCGAGCACCACGACACCGCGCCGGGCAGCCAGGGCCCGGACCTCGGCGATGCGGTCGGGGGCGTCGACGTCCGCCCCGAGGCGGGCCAGCTCGCCGTCGTGGGGGGTGAGGACGACGGGCGGGACGTCGCCCACGGGATCCTCGTCGGCGAGGGCGGACAGGCCGTCGCCGTCGACGACGATCGGGGGCCGGTCGGTGGCGGCGACGAGCGTGCGGACCGCCTCGGCGGAGGCGTCGCCCCGGCCCAGGCCGGGGCCGACACCGAGGGCGGCGATGCGGTCGACGCCGGCCAGGACGTCGTCGGCCCAGCCCTCGGCCGGGAGCTCGATGCCGACCACCTCGGTGGGCGCCCCCGGGTCCCGCTCGAGCCCGGGCGTCGACAGGCGCACGTAGCCGGCACCGGCCCGCTGGGCCCCCGTCGCGCTCAGGTGGGCGGCGCCCGTCATCCCCGGCGAGCCGGCGACGATCCAGCAGGCGGCCTGCCACTTGTGGGCGTCGTGGGCCCGGTCGGGCAGCCAGGCGGAGAGGTCGGCCCGCTCGACCACGTGGGTCCGGGCGCGACCGGTGTCGAGCCCGATGTCGGCGAGGTGGACGTCGCCGGCGAGGTCCGGCCCGTCCCGCAGCAGGAGACCGGGCTTGAGGGCGGCGAAGGTGACGGTGCGGTCGGCGCGCAGCGGTCGTCCTGGAGCTTCGCCGGTGAGCCCGGAGATGCCCGATGGGATGTCGACGGCGAGCACCGGTGTGCCCCGGGCGACCGTCGGCGCCGCGAACGAGCCGCGGAACCCCGTGCCGTAGGCGGCGTCGATCACCAGGTCGCAGGCCGGGACGATCGGCGGCCCGTCCGGCGCGGCGGCATCGAGCTCGACCACGCGCACGCCGCGGGCCCGCAGGCGGCG
>DASYLG010000161.1:0-5999 GCA_036009685.1 Iamia sp.
ACCCGGCCCAGACGGCCCGGTGGGGGCGTCACCGCCGGGGCGAGCGGCGGCCAGGCCTCCGCCGCGGGGGGCGGAGCCGGCGGGGGCCCGGAGGGAGGGTGGTCGGCCACGACGGTCGAGCCTGGCACAGCCGGGCCCGCCGCCGTCACCCGCGGCGACCGAATCCGCACGATGGGTGCGGAAGCCGAGAGATCGGCGCCGACCCCTCATGACCTCGGCCGCGACGCCGATGGAGGTTGCAGCGCGTGTCGTCGCTCTCATCCCAAGCCGCGGAAGCACGTTCACATGCGGTTTCCGCGGGTGCGACGAGACGCCGGGGCCGGCTCCGAGGATCCCCCCTCTGAGGAGCCGGCCCCCTCACGCGCGCCCGCCCGGCCGATGTCGGTCCCGCCGCCTGACCGTCGTAGCGTTCCCCCCGTGCTGGCCGTGCTCGCCGAGACCACCGACGGGGGCGCCTTCCTGGGCGAGGACCTGCTCGCCTACCTGCTGTTGGCCTTTGGCGGGGCCATGCTCGTCGGCAACCTGCTGGCGATCTACCGGCCCCCGCCGCAGATGCGGGCCGAGGGGACGCGGGCGCCGATCGGGCGCAGCGTGGCCATGGCCGCGCTCGGGGCCGTGGCCTTCGTGTGGGCCCTGGCCAGCCTGATCAGCGGCTGACCGGCGCCGGTCCGGGGGCCTCGCGGTCGGGCGCATCGGGGTCGGGTGTGCGTCGGCCGGCGGCTCGCCGGGTCGACCGCACCACCAGGGCCACGATCACAGCCAGGGCGGCGACGAGGGCGAAGAACAGCGCCACCTGCTCCCAGCCCCCGGGCTCGCCGGCGTCGGTGGGGGCGTGACCCTCGTTGGGCTGGGGGATGATCCCGGGCCGCTCGCCCGACTGCTGGGCGGCCCGGCAGGCGGCATCGTCGGAGGCGCAGGCCTCGGTGGTCACGGGGGTCTCGCGCTCGTCGCCCGCGCCACCGCCGAACACGGCGACCAGCCCGATCAGCACCACCAGCACGCCGAAGAAGGCCAGCCCGGTCACCACCAGCCGGCGCCGCTCGGCGGCATCGGACACGGGGGGAGCGGCGGCCACGGCCCCAGTCTGGCGGCCTCAGGCGCCGGGCGACCAGCCCTCGGGCGCCAGCTCGAAGCGGGCGAACTCGAAGGCGGGGGCCACGGTGCACCCCACCAGGACGGGTCCGTCGACCGGACGGGCGGCCTGCCACGCCCCGGCCGGGACGATCCCCTGGGGCCGATGGCCCCGAGCCAGGTCGGGGCCGAGGCGGATCGAGGTCATGGGGCCGCCGTCGTCGGCGGCGATGAGGAGGTCCAGCGGGCCACCGGCATCGGAGCCGAGCCGTTAGGCGAGGCGACCCAACAGCACAGTGCCCTGCTCTCCGAGGCCCTGCCGAGGAGATGCCCGGCGCGACCCGCCTGTATCCGCACTCGAGTCTCCTGGCCAGATCTCGGTGGCGTCGACCCGGTGCCAGTGCGACATCTGGTCGCCGTCGAGGAGGAAGTAGATGGCGGTGCCGACCCCCCGGCCGCCGTCGGCGGGGACGTCCCGCCAGGTCTCGGCGTACCACCCGCCCTCGGGGTGGGGCTGGAGGCCGAGGGCGGCGATGGAGGAGGCGGCGTCGAGCGGGGCGGTCACCGGCGCAGCCTGCCTCAGCGACGGGTGGGAGCGATCTCTTCACGATGCCCACCCCGGGCCGATGAGGACGCGGTGAGCCCGTCGTCCCGTTCCCGTGCGCGCGGCGCGCCCCACCGACCCTGGACCGCGCCGCCCCGCTCTGTCACGGTGGGAGCAACGGGGTGAAGAAGGGATTGGCCGTGATCGAGGCGCACGAGCGCGACGAGGCCAACGCCGATCTCGTCGTGCGCCTGGCCGAGGCCGAGGCCCGGTTCAGCCTCGGGTTCGAGCACGCGCCCATCGGCATGGCACTGGTCGGCACCGCCGGACGCTTCCTGCGGGTCAACCGGGCCCTGTGTCGCATCGTCGGCCACGAGCCGGACTCCCTGCTGGCCCTGACCTTCCAGGACATCACCGCCCCCGAGGACCTGGACATCGACCTCGACCACCTGCAGCGGACGATCACCGGCGAGATCGACGGCTACACCATGGAGAAGAGCTACGTCCGGGCCGACGGCAGCCTCGTCGCGTGCCAGCTCGACGTCGCCCTGGTCCGGGGGGACGACGGCGTCCCCCACTACTTCATCTCCCAGATCCAAGACATCGGCGAGCGCCGGGCGGCGGCCGACGCCCTGGAGCGGGTGCGCACGATCCAGCGGGCCTGTCTCGACTCGCTGGAGCAGGGCGTGGTCATGGCCGACCTCGAGGGCAACGTCCACCTCTCGAACGAGGCCGCCTGGCGGATCCTGGGCGACGACCCGGCGTCGTTCACCGAGCGGGTCCGCACCGGGACGTGGGACACCTACGACGAGGACGGGCGGCTGATGCCGCTCGACGAGCGGCCCATCATCCACACCGCCTCCACCGGTGAACGGGTGGCCGAGCGGGTCATGTACATCCACCGCGACAACGGCGAGCGGGTCGCCCTCCGGGCCACCACCGAGCCCGTGCTCGACGCCGACGGCGCCGTGACGGCGATCGTGGTGGCCTTCGCCGACATCTCCCACGAACGGGCCCTGGCCGCTGCCCAGCGCGCCGCCGACGAGGAGGTCCGGGCCAGCAACGCCCTCCTCGAGGCCTTTCTCGAGAAGAGCGCCGACCTCATCTGCGTCCACGACGAGCACGGCATCGTGCGCTACGCCAGCCCCACCGCCGAGCGGGTGCTGGGCCACACGCTCCACGCCGGCGATCGCATGGAGTGGGAGCGGGTCCACACCGACGACGCGGCGGCCGCGGCGGCGGCCTTCGCCGATCTGCTGGCCGCCCCCGGGTCGACCATCCGGGTCGAGGCCCGGTACCGGGGCGACGACGGCTGGCGGCACCTGGAGATCGTGGCCACCAACCGTCTCGACGACCCGGCCGTGGCCGGGATCGTGGGCAACGTGCGCGACATCACCGAGCGGGCCGAGGCCGCCGCCCAGCTGGCGTGGCAGGCCTTCCACGACCAGCTGACCGGACTGCCCAACCGGGCCCTGCTCATGGATCGCATCGGCCAGGCGCTGGAGCGATCCCGCCGCCGGGGCGAGCGGGTGGCGCTGCTGTTCGTCGATCTCGACCGGTTCAAGCACGTCAACGACGAGCGGGGCCACGAGGCCGGTGACCATCTGCTCGTCGAGGTGGCCGACCGCCTCCGCCGCACGGTCCGGGCCGGTGACACCGTGGCCCGCCTCGGCGGTGACGAGTTCGTGGTCGTGGCCGAGGGCGGGGACGACACCGACATCGCCACCCTGGCCGATCGCATCCGGGCCGCCCTCGAGGTGCCGGTGTCCTTCGGCGACGGTTCGTCGCTGGCCGCCTCGGCCTCCATCGGGATGGCCTACGACGCCGGCCACCCGCCCGAGCGGCTGCTGCGGGATGCCGACGCCGCCCTCTACCGGGCCAAGCAGCGGGGCCGGAACCGGGTCGAGGTCTTCAACGAGGCCCTCCGGGTGGCGGCCCAGCGCCGGGCCACCGTCGAGTCCACGCTGCGCCGGGCCCTCGACGACGGCCTCCTCGTCGTCCACCACCAGCCCATCGTCTCGCTCGACGACGGGACGGTGGTCGGCACCGAGGCGCTGGTGCGGGTCCCCGCGGCCGACGGCCGCATCGAACCGCCGAAGGAGTACATCGCCGTGGCCGAGGACCGCGGGCTGATCGTGGCCCTCGGCGAGGCCGTCCTCGAGCAGGCGTCGCGCGACCTGGCCCGGTGGCGGGCGGAACGGGGTCCCGGCGGGGCGTCGCCCTTCGTCGCCGTCAACGTGTCGGCCCGTCAGCTGGGCTCGCCCGCCTACGCCTCCCGGCTGGCCGCCACCCTCGACCGGCACGGGCTGCGCCCCCGCGACCTGGTGGTCGAGTTCACCGAGGACACCGTCATCGGCGCCGACCGATCGACCGGCCGCACCATCGACGCCCTCCACGAGATGGGCGTCCGGCTGTGGCTCGACGACTTCGGCACCGGCTACAGCTCGCTGGCCTACCTCAAGCGGTTCCCGATGGACGCCCTCAAGCTCGACCGGTCCTTCGTCGGCGGTCTGGGCGAGGACCACAGCGACACCGAGATCGTCCGGGCCGTGCTGGCCCTCGGCCGCTCGCTGGGCCTGTCCGTCGTCGCCGAGGGAGTGGAGACGGATCGGCAGCTGACGCTGCTCCGCGACCTCGGGTGCCGTCGGGCCCAGGGCTTCCTGCTGGGCATGCCCGCGCCGCCCGACCAGCTCGACCCCGGCGCCCGCGACCTCCCCGCCCTGACCGCCGATCCGGACCAGCGCCGGCTCCCCCTGGGCTGAGGCCCGGGTTCAGTCGGGTGTGGCCGCCGGTTCGGTCGTGCTGCCCGTCCGGCGGCCCGACCGGTTGACGACGGAGTCGTCGGTGCCCAGGTACGAGGTCACGACCGCGGGGTCGGCCAGCACCTCGGCCGGGGTGCCCCGGGCGATGACCCGGCCCTGCTCGAGGGCCACGAACTCGTCGCACAGCTCCCGGAGCAGGCCCATGTCGTGCTCGATGACGACCATCGAGCAGCCCGTCTCGGCCTGGACCCGCCGGAGCATGGGGGCCAGGGCCTCGGTCTCGGCCTGGGCCACGCCGGCGGTGGGCTCGTCGAGCAGGACGACGGCCGGGTCCTGGGCCAGCAGGCAGGCCAGCTCGACGATGCGGCGGGTGCCGGTGGACAGCTCGCCGGTGGGCCGGTCGCGGAAGGGCGTGAGACCGAGCAGCTCGACCAGCTCGTCGGCTCGTACCGCGGCGTCGCGCTCGGAGTCGACCGACGCGGGCAGGTGGAGGGCGGCGGCCACCGGGTCGCGGTTGGCCAGGTGGCGCTCGAGGGCCACCTTCACGCAGTCGACCACCGGGAGCGACGGGTAGAGCAGGGCCTCCTGGAAGGACCGCCCGACCTCGAGCACGGCTCGGCGGTGGGGGGCCACGTCGGTGATGTCGGTGCCGCCCAGGCGCACCACCCCGCCGTCGAGGTCGAGGAACCCGGTGAGCAGGTCGAACAGGGTGGTCTTGCCGGCCCCGTTGTGGCCGATCAGGCCGATGATCGACCCCGGTGGCACGGTCAGGTCGACGTCGTCGACCGCGGTGATGCCGCCGAAGTGCTTGGTGAGGCCCCGGCATTCGAGGGCCAGGCCTCGGTCGGGCCGGTCCACCGCGTCGCCGGCCGACGGGGCGAGATCGGCGCCGGCCTCGTCCTCGGTGCCGATGAAGACGGCGCGGAGGATGTCGGGGCGGTCGAGGAGACCGGCGGTCGGGCCCCGGAACCGCACCTGGCCCTTCTCCAGGAACACGGCCCGCTCGCACATCAGGAGGGCCACGTTCACCGACTGCTCGACGACGACGATGGTGGTGCCCCGGGCGTGGAGCTCGGCCACCTTGTCGACCAGCATCCCGACCACCGTCGGAGCCAGGCCCAGCGACAGCTCGTCGATGAGGACGATCTGCGGCTCGGTCACGAAGGCCATGGCGATCGAGAGCTGCTGCTGCTCGCCGCCCGAGAGGTCGCCGGCGGGCTGGTCCCAGCGCTCGGCCAGCACCGGGAACATCGCCAGCATCTCGTCGGTGCGGACCTGGGCCCGCTCCCGATCGCCCCGCAGCATCCAGGTGGCCATGCGCAGGTTCTCGGCCACGGTGAGCGTGGGGAAGAGGCCCTTGCCGCCCGGCATCATCGACAGCCCGAGCTGGGCGATCTGCTCGGTGGGCAGACCGGTGATGTCCCGGCCGGCGAAGGTGACCGTGCCACCGGTGGCCGGGAGGAGGCCCATCACCGCCTTGAAGAAGGTGGACTTGCCGGCGCCGTTGGTGCCGAGCAGCGCCAGCACGGCCCCCTCCTCGACGGCCGTGTCCACGCCGAAGAGGACCTGGAGCGAGCCGTAGCCGGACTCCAGCCCGGTGGTGGCCAGCAGGGCGCCGTCGG
>DASYLG010000162.1:0-2830 GCA_036009685.1 Iamia sp.
GGCGGGAGGACGTCGGCCAGATCATCGGGCGGCACGGGGTGGCCGGCCCGGGCGCAGCGCTCGGCGTGGGCGGCCAGCGCCAGCCGCACATCACCGTCGGGCGTGCTGCCGGCGAAGGCCCGCCACTCGCCGTGGACCCACGCCACACCGGCGGCGCCCTGGGCGTGGGCCGTGGCCACCAGCACGTCCTCCCGCAGGGCGGCGGGGACCGGGGCGCCGGGCACAAGGGTCCGGAGGCCGGCCGGCGCCGTCACCGCCGCCTCGATGCCCCAGGCCGCCGCGGCCCGCAGCCCGCGCCGGGCGGGAGCGGCGTTCATCGGTGCGCGGGCCGGTCGGTGGTGGCGTCCGGTCGGGTCGTGATCTCGGTGCACCGATGAACGCTGACGGCTCCACAAGCTCCGCCGTCAGAGGGCCCGTTCCTCCTGATTCGCTCGCTGCGCTCGTTCATCGGGGTCCCAGGATGGCGTGGAGCAGGGCGGCCAGGACCTCCCGGGCGCCGTCGGCGTCGTGGCCGTCGAGGGTCCGGAGCTGCTCCCACGACGTCCAGCTGGCCGCCACGTCGAGCATGGCGATCACCAGGTTGCGGTCGCGGGGATCGGCATCGAGCTCGTGCCCGAAGACGGCGGCCACCTCGGCCCGGAAGAACTCGTGGCCCGAGGCGACCCGGGCCTGGATCCCCGGCGAGAAGGGGGCGTGGACGGCCGCGGCCCGGCGGATCGGGGTGACGGCCTCGAGCAGCAGCGCCCGCTGGACGACGAAGGTCTGCACCCGCTCGTCGAAGGGCAGGTCGGGGTCGATGGCCTTGATGAGGCCGGCCAGGTTGCCCAGCGCCCGCTCGGCGACCATGCCGAACAGCGTCTCCAGGTCGTCGAAGTGCTGGAAGACCGAGCGGACCGACACCCCGGCCTCCTCGGCGATGCGGGGGGCGGTGGGCCGATAATCGCCGGCGTCGACGAGGGCCACGCAGGCACCGACGATGGCGTCGCGGGTGCGTTGGGCCCGAGCGGTACGGCCGTCGACGGGAGGCGCGTCGTCGGCGGGCACGGGCTCGGCGGGCAGGGGCTCGTCCCCATCGCCGTCGGTCACCCGTCCACCTCCATCCGGCGAAGACTAGGGGCTCCCCCACGGTCGACGGCCACGACGCCGACGCCCCCCGGTCCTCTCGCCGACGCCCCTAGTCTCCCGATCCGACCACCGCTCGACACCGAGGTGCCCGTGACCGACCTGCTGGACCTGTCCGATCGCATCCTCGCCGGGGACGTCGGCATCGAGGACCACCACCCGTTCTCGCCACCCAACGAGCTCCAGGAGGTGGGCGACGGCACCGCCTTCATCCAGTCGTTCGCCAACGTCTCGGCCCTGCGCACCGCCGACGGCCTGGTCCTCGTCGACACGGGCAGCCCGTTCGTCGCCCCGATGATCCACGGCCTGGTCCGGGGCTGGGACCCGTCGCCCCTCCACACCGCCGTCTACACCCACGGCCACATCGACCACGTCTTCGGCACCGGGCCGTTCGAGGAGGAGGCCACGGCCCAGGGGTGGCCGGCGGTGCAGGTCGTGGCCCACGAGGACATCGAGGCCCGCTTCGACCGCTACTGCGCCTGTGCCGGCTACAACGCGGTGATCAACCAGCGCCAGTTCCAGGCTCCTGGCCTGACCTGGCCGACCGAGTACCGCCGGCCCGACGTGACCTATCGCGACCACCTCGACCTGGAGGTCGGCGGGCTGGCCCTCGAGCTCCACCACGCCCGGGGCGAGACCGACGACGCCACGTGGGTGTGGGTGCCGGAGCGGCGGACGGTCTGCACCGGCGACCTGATCATCTGGTGCGCCCCCAACGCCGGGAACCCGCAGAAGGTGCAGCGCTACGCCCGGGAGTGGGCGGTCGCCCTGCGAGTGATGGCCGCCCTCGCCCCCGAGCTGCTGCTCCCCGGCCACGGTCTCCCGGTGCGGGGCGAGGAGCAGGTCCGGGCCGTGCTCGAGGACACGGCCACGGTGCTGGAGGTCCTCCACGACCGCACCCTGGCCCTGATGAACGAGGGCGCCCGGCTGGACGACATCGTCCACGAGGTGCGGGCGCCGGAGGAGCTGCTGGCCAAGCCCTACCTCCGCCCCATCTACGACGACCCCGAGTTCGTGGTGCGGGGCGTGTGGCGCCTCTACGGCGGCTGGTACGACGGCGATCCCTCGCACCTCAAGCCCGCTCCCGCCGCCGACCTGGCCGGCGAGCTGGCCGCCCTCGCCGGCGGCCCGGCGACCCTCGCGGCCCGGGCCCAGGAGCTGGCCGCGGCCGGCGACGACCGCTCGCTCCGCCTCGCCGGCCACCTGGCCGAGCTGGCCGTCCAGGCCGCCCCCGACGACCCCGGCCTCCACCGCGCCCGCGCCGAGGTCTTCCGCACCCGCGCCGCGGCCGAGCCCGCCCTCATGGCCAAAGGCGTCTTCACCTGGGCCGCCAACGAATCCGAGACGGCAGCCGGCGACGCCTGAGGACCCCGAAGTGAACGGCGCCGCAGTGACGGACCGGGACGCTCGCGACACCAGCTCTGTCCCGCCGCGAGGCTTCTGACGAGACCTACACCACCACGGATCCGTGGTGGGCGACGAGGAGCCAGCCGGCGGGGGTGCGGCGGAGGACCTTGAGGGCGGAGACGGTGGTGCCGGCCGGATCGCTGCCGGCGCCCAGGAGGTTCTCGTCGACGGTGACCCAGGCCGACTCGCCCTCGACCCGGATGCGCAGGTCGGTGACGAACACCTGCATCGGGGGCGACTGGTCGAAGATGGCGAACCACGAGGCCGAGATGGCGGCCCAGCCGTGGAGGCTGGCCCACCC
>DASYLG010000163.1:0-4041 GCA_036009685.1 Iamia sp.
GATGTGGACGCCCTTGGCCGGCCGGATCGAGTCCGGATGGGTGCCCTCGTCGATGGCCCGCACGTCGTCGGCCCAGACGCCGCCGGCGTTGACGACGGCCCGGCAGGCGATCCGCAGCTCGCGCCCGTCGGCCGCGACCCGGGCCGCGACCACGTGGCCGGCGTCGTCCTTGTCGAGCCCGACGAGGCTGGTGCCGTTGGCGACGGCGGCGCCGTGGTCGATGGCCGCGGTGCGGGCGAGGGTCAGCGTGAGCCGGGCGTCGTCGGCCTGGGCGTCGTAGTAGAGGTACGACGAGGCGAGGCGATCGGCCCGCAGCGTCGGCATGTGGGCGACGGCCTCGTCGACGCTGATCCGCTCGTGGATCTTGCCGACCCGCCACCCGCCGGTGAGGTCGTACATCCACATGGCCGAGCCGAGGGCGCGCGAGAGCTTCGGGTTCAGGACCCCGCCCTTGCCGGTGAACATGGGGATCAGGAAGGGCAGCACCTTCACCAGGTGGGGGGCGTTGCGCAGGAGGCGCTGGCGCTCGTGGAGGGCCTCGTAGACCAGGCGGACCTCGCCCTGCTGGAGGTAGCGGAGCCCGCCGTGCACCAGCTTGGAGGACTTCGAGGACGTGCCCGAGGCGAAGTCGTCCCGCTCGACCAGCCCGACCCGCAGCCCGCGCGAGGCAGCATCGAGGGCGCAGCCGGCCCCCGTGACGCCGCCCCCGACCACCAGGACGTCGACCCCGTCGGCCTCCATCCGGCGCAGGGCGTCGGCCCGGTCGAACCACCCCGGCCCGATCACGCGCGGAGCTCGGGGTCGACGTGCTGCTGCATGGGGGCGAGCCTACGACCGGTCCCCGGGACCCCCCGAACCCAGGATCCGCCCCAGCCGCGCCGACGCCTCGGCCAGGTCGGCCTCGGCGAGCAGGCTGCAGGAGATCCGCGCCGACCGCCGGTCGACCGGGTCGACGTGGAACACCTGCGCCGGCGCGACCGCGACCCCCTCGGCGGCGGCCGCGGCGACGACGTCGTCCGGCCCGGAGCCCGAGGGCGACGAGATCCACGCGAAGTAGCCGGCGGTGGGCCGTCCGGCGGGGAGGTGGGCGTCATCGAGCCGGCTCAGCAGGACGCCCATCCGCTGCCGGTAGGTGGCGGCCAGCCGGCTCACGATGACGTCGTAGACGCCGGAGGCGATCAGCTCGGCCACCACCGCGGCCACCAGCGGGTTGGCCCCACCGCCGGAGTCGAGCAGTCCGCAACCGGCGAGCTCGGCGGCGACCGGGGGTGCCGCCCGAGCGAAGCCCAGGCGCAGGCCCGGCGCGATCGTCTTGGAGAACGATCCGAGGCGGATCACCCGCTCGGGGTCGAGGCTCCACAGCGGCGAGACGTCCTCGGGCCCCAGCTCGCCGTAGACGTCGTCCTCGAGGACCACCACGTCGTGGTCCCGGGCCGCCGCGATCAGCGTGCGCCGGTCGGCCTCCGTCATCGTCCGGCCCGTCGGATTGGAGTGGGTCGGGCAGACGTAGAGGAAGGTGCGCCCGCGGTGACCGTCGGTGCGCAGGCGGCCGACCGCCTCGGCGAGGGCCTCCGAGGGGTCGCCGGCGCCGGGTGGGAGCCCGACGGTCCGCAGCCGGCGATCGGCGATGATCCGCAGGGCGAGGAAGTAGGTCGGCTGCTCCACGAGCACGACGTCGCCGGGCTCGGCCCGCACGCCGAGCACGAGGTCGAGGGCGCCCGAGCTGCCGTAGGTGACGACGATCTCGTCGGGGCCGACGGCCAGTCGGTCCGCCAGCACGTGGCGCAGTCGACCGGAACCCTCGGGGGTGCCGTAGGACAGCGCTCGCCAGCCCCTCTCGCCGAGGACCGCCTCGGCCGCCCGACCCAGCTCCTCGACGGGCAGCAGCGTCGGGTCGGGGTGTCCCCAGGTGAGGTCCAGGCGGTGGCCCCCGTCGGTGAACTGGAGCTCGCGAACGCCTCTCGCCACCTCGTCCCGGAACAGGTCGATCCCGGCCACGCCGCGGACCCTACCGTCGCCCCGGCGCGGGACGGGGTGGCCCACGAGGTGCCTGGCACCTCGTGAGCGACCGATCGGGAGCGGGACCAGGTCTGCGCTCCTACGGTGGACGGCATGTTCGTCGCCGTCATCGGAGGCCACGGCCAGATCGCCCGGCTCCTCACCCGCCTGCTCGTCGCCCGGGGCCATCGGGTCCGAGCCGTCATCCGCAACCCGGACCACGTCGCCGATGTCGAGGCGGACGGGGCCGAGGCCGTCGTCTGCGACATCGAGGACGGCTCGTCCGACCTCGAGACCGCCCTGGCCGGCACCGACGCCGTGGTCTTCGCCGCCGGCGCCGGGCCCGGCAGCGGACCCGAGCGCAAGCACACCGTCGACCGCGACGGCGTCACCAGGACCGTCGCCGCCATGGAGCGGGCCGGCGTCGGCCGTCTCGTCGTGATCGGCGCCATGGGCATCGACGACCCGCCGCCGGACGACGAGGTCTTCAGCGTCTACCTGCGGGCCAAGGCCGAGGCCGATCGCATCGCCCTGGCCTCGGACCTCCTGGTCACGGTGGTCCGCCCCGGCGGCCTCACCGACGACGAGGGCACCGGTCACATCACCATCGGCCGCCATGTCTCGCCCGGTCGCATCCCCCGCGCCGACGTCGCCGCCGTCGTGGCCCACGTGCTGGACGAGCCCGGCAGCGTCGGCCACATCGTCGAGATCGTCGGCGGGCCCACGCCCATCCCCGAGGCGGTGGCCGAGATCGCCACGCTCCCGGGCGGGCCGACCTGACCTGGACTCTCGTCCCCCTTCGTGTGGTTCGACACGCGTGTTGGTCGGGAATGTGAACAGGGCCCAACGGTCTGGACAGGCGATGGGCCAGACGCGATGCTCGCCCCTTCTGGCCCAGACTGCACCGTCCGCCCCCGGGGCCGGGGCGAAGCGAGATCACCCGTGACCGATACGACGACCGCCCCCTCGTGGCGCCGCCAGGCCGCCTGCCAGGGACTCGATCCCACGATCTTCTTCCCGAGCGACGACGACGACGAGTGTCTTGACGCCAAGGCCGTCTGCGCTCAGTGTCCCGTGGCGGACCTCTGCTTGGAGCATGCTCTGGGGGTCCGGGAGAAGGAAGGTATCTGGGGTGGGTGCACCGAGCGAGAGCGACGGAGGATCATCCGACAGCGCCGCCGCTCGGCCTGAGGCCACCCCGGCGGACGCCGGACCGGTCGTCCGGCGCATCCAGGCCGACGAGGGCTCGCGGCTCCGCCAGGTCCGGCTCGACGCCATCGCCGAGAGCCCGGGCGACTTCACGACCCGGCTGACCGACGCCCGCGACCGTCCGGCCGAGGCGTGGGACCGCGTCGCCGAGGTCCACGCTGCGGCCGACGACCAGGCCACCTGGTTCGCCGAGGTCGGCACCGACACCGCCGGCATCATCAGCGCCTTCCGCACTGAGGACGGCGCCGTCACCATGACGTCGCTGTGGTCGACCCCCGGCCACCGCCGCTCGGGGGTGGCCGACGTCCTGGTGGAGACGGTGCGCGACTGGGCCTACGACGGCGGGGCCGTCGAGGTCCGCCAGTGGCTGGTCGAGCGGAACGCCCACGCCCGTGCGTTCCACGAGTCCCTCGGCTTCGAGCCGACCGGTCACGAGCGCCCCTACGAACCCAGCCCCGACATCCGCGAGGTCGAGCTCAGGCTCCCCCTCCGCTGATCGATCTGCCACCATGGCGGTGATGGCAGGTCATGACGAGATCGGGCGGCCCGGTGATTCCTGCCCGGACCAGGCGGGGAAGGCGTGGAGCGAGGGCGACGACGATCACGACCGTAGCGCCGCAGTCGTCGCCGCCATCGCCGACTGGGGCCCAGCGGAGGACTGGTCCGACTGGGAGGAACCCAACGCCTGACGTGATCACGCCGGTCGTCGCGCCGGCGGCGACGGGGTGCTGAGGCGTCAGCCCGCTCTCGGGCGGGGGAGGCGGTAGAGGACGTGGGGACGGATGCGGTGGCCGTCGGGGACGTTGGGGTGGGGGAAGTCGTCGGCGGGATCGT
>DASYLG010000164.1:0-4258 GCA_036009685.1 Iamia sp.
CGGCGACGCCCGACCATCTGGACGAGGTCCAAGCGATCCTCGGGGTGTCGTTGCCGAAGGTCCTGCGCCGGGCCCTGGCCAAGGTGGCCGACGGCGGGTTCGGTCCCGGGGCGGGTCTCCTGTCCGTCGGCGAGATCATCAGGGTCACGGGGCGGTGCCGGCGCGACGCGGCGGCGTCCGGCGGTTGGCCCGCCCGCTGGCTGCCCGTGGCCGAGCTGGGCGAGGGGACGCTGGCCTGCGTGATCCTCGGCGACCCGGCGGCTCCCGTCGTGGTCGTCGACCCCAGCGCGCTCGATGACGACAGCCCGCAGGCCGTCAGGCCGGCCGCTCCGTCGCTGGCCGCCTGGCTGGGGGAGTGGGCGGCCGCCCCCTCGACCGCCCTGCCCACCCGCTGACCAGGCCCGTCTCCGGGCGGCTAAACGGGATCGGTGGCGACGGCGTCTTCTCCCCGATGACGCCCACCGGACCCGAGGAGCTGTGCGACAGCATCCGTGACCGGTTGGTCGGCGCCCTGACCCTCGCCACCGGCGACCGGGCGGTGGGGGAGGAGCTGGCCCAGGAGGCCCTCGTCCGGGCGTGGCAGCGCTGGGCCCAGGTCAGCCGGATGGACTCGCCCGAGGCGTGGACGTTCCGGGTCGGGTTCAACCTGGCCGGCTCGTGGCGACGGCGGGCGGCGGCCGAGCGGCGGGCCCACCGGCGCCGGGCCGGACCGGCGACCGTCCACGTCGACCCCGACGGCGCCGAGGTCGAGGCCGTGCGGGTGGCGGTCGCCGGGCTCCCGCCCCGCCAGCGGGCGGTGATCGTGGCCCGCTTCTACCTGGGCCACGACGTGGCCGGGACGGCCGCCCTCCTCGACTGCGCCGAGGGCACCGTCAAGGCGGCGACGGCCCACGCCCTGGCCAACCTGCGCCGGTCGGGCCTCGTGCCCGACCCGATCGAGGAGGTCACCACCCTGTGACACCCCTGCCCGAGCTCCTGACCCGAGCCGCCGGCACCGAGCCGGCCGGCTTCGACGCCGTCGACGTGCGGTCCCGGTTCGTCCGCCGCCAGCGCCGCCAGCGGGCCGTCCTGGCCGCTGCCGTCGTCCTGGTCGCCCTGGCCCTGGGCGCCGGGGCCTTCGCCCTCACCGGCCCGGGCGACCCCGACGGCCCGGCCGATCGGCTCCGCTCCGGCCCCGTCACCGGCGACGAGCTGTCGGCCGCGCCCTGGGTGCTGACCGCCCGGGACGGGGCCGCCGTCGGTGACGACGTCGCCGTGTCGGTCACCTTCGCCTCCGGCGGCTGGCTCCTCGTCGACACGGGGTGCGCATCCACGGGGAGCTGGGAGCTCGACGCCGGTCGGCTCCTCACCGACGACGTGGGACCGGAGCGCCTGGACTGCGAACCGCGCCCCGATCCGACCCTCGTCGGGGTCTTCGCCGCCTCGCCCGACGTCGGTCGCATCGCCGGTCGGGCCGGATCGCTCGAGCTGCGGACGGGGACCCGCACGCTGGCCTTCGACCGGGCCGACCGCATCGGGCGGCCCGCCCCCGCCGACGAGCTGGTCGGCACGTGGCGGTCGGAGACCGACCGGCTCCGCTTCGCCGCCGACGGCACGTTGCTGCTCGGCGTCCCCGTTGGAGAGTCGCCCTGCGAGCTCGACGGCACCTGGGAGCAGGACGACGAGGGGCATCTGCGGATCGCCATCCCCTCGTCGAACGAGAGCGGCCTGTGCGAGCTCCTGTCCCGTGGCGAGGCGGACCCCTACGAGGGGCCCTCGACCGTGCGGCTCGACGGCGATCGCCTGTTCATCGCCACGCGGCTGTACGTCGTGCAGCTCCGGCGCTGAGCCGCGGCGCGTCGCCTCAGCGGGCGCGGTCGGCGTCGATGAGCCGGGCGAGGGTGGTGATGGCGCCCGCCGGCCGCTGGGGCTCGTCGTCCAGCAGCGCCTCGAGGGCGATGCCGACGATGGCGCCGGCGACGACCGTGGTGAGGCCACCGGAGCGCCGGCGGGCGGGGACGCCGAGGGCGGCGAGGGCGTCGTCGACCACCGCCAACCAGCGGGCGGCGACGTTGCGGGCGGCGGCGCGGGGCGGACCGGGCTGGCGCAGGCCGAGGGCGTCGAGCTCGAACAGCACGGCCAGGGCGGGGCGCGCCGCCGGGTCGCCGAACAGCTCCCAGCACCGGTCGAGCCAGGTCCGGGCCGAGCGCGACCTCCCGGCCGGGCCGATCGACGCCATGGTGGCGGCGATCGCCTCGCCGGCGTGGGCGGCGATGGCCTCGACCAGCCGATCCCGGGAGCCGAAGTAGTAGACGAGCATGCGGTCCGAGGTCCCGAGGGCGGCGGCGAGGGGCCGGAGCGACAAGGTGGCGATGCCGTTCTCGGCCGCCCACGCCGTGGCCCCGTCGAGCAGCTCGGCCCGGCGGTCGCCCGTGGCCGTCCCCTCGTCGCGCGCCTCGGCCACGCGCCGAACCCTACTGCCGGGCCCGGCACCAACGGGTGTGCCCGACGTCCTCTTGTCGCGACCGCTACATCCCTGTAGCGTTCGCTACATGACCCGTCTGCCCACGTCCTTCGGTCCGTGCGAGGTCCACGTGGAGGGCCCCGCCGATGCCCCCGCCGTCCTCCTCGTCCACGGGGTGCTGGTGAACAGCACCGTCTGGGACCCGATCGTCCCCGGCCTCGCCGCTCACCACCGGGTGATCCGACCCGACCTGCCCATCGGCGCCCACGCCCTGCCCGCCGAGCACCGGGAGCGGCTCGACCCCGAGACCGTCGCCGATGCGCTGGCCGAGATCCTCGACGGGCTGGGGATCGACCGGGCCGCGGTAGTTGGCAGCGACACCGGCGGGGCCATCAGCCAGATCTTCGCCGCCCGCCACCCCGACCGGCTCTCCGGCCTGGTGCTGCTGTCGGGCGATGCCCTCGACCACTTCCCGCCGACCATCCTCAAGCCGGTGGTGGTGTCGTTGCGCATCCCGGGCTCGGTCGACCTCATGAGCGTCATGTACCGGTCCCGGCGGGTGCGGCGGAGCTTCCTCGGCGTCGGCCTGCTGCTGACGCCGCCCATCGACGACGCCCTGGTCGATGCGTGGTTCGACCGGCTCGTCGCCGACCGGGAGGCCCGCCGGGACATGGCCGCCTTCCTCCGCCGGTGCCGCAAGGCCCTCACCCACGCCGCCGCCGACGCCCTCGCCCGCCAGGCCCCGCCCGTGCTCCTCGCCTGGTCGCGGGACGACACGCTCTTCCCCGAGGCCGACGCCGAGGAGCTGCACCGCCGCATCGCCGGGTCGACCCTGCACCTCATCGACGGTGCCCGCAGCTTCTCCCAGATGGACCAGCCCCAAGCCGTCCTCGACCTCGTCGTCCCCTTCCTCGCCGGGCTGCCGGCGCGCCCCTGACGACCGGCGACCTCGCCGGCGGGGGTCGCCCGTTCGGGTGCCCGGGGGTGGGACGGAGCCGGCGGCCCGGCACCCTGTGGCGATGGACGAGGAGCAGACGCCGATCGTGCGGGTGTACTGGCGGAGGGGCTGCTGGTTCTGCTCGTCGCTGCGGCGCCAGCTGGCCGACGCCGGGCTGGTGACCGAGGAGCACGACATCTGGGCCGACCCCGATGCTGCCGCCTTCGTGCGCCAGCACGCCCGGGGCAACGAGACGGTGCCGACCGTCGACGTCGCCGGCGAGGTGCGGGTCAACCCCAGCCCCTCCGAGGTGCTCGCCCTGGCCCGCGCCGCCGGCATCGCCACGTCGTAGGGCCGGCTACCAGCGGGGGTCGGTGGCCAGGAGGGCGGCCAGCGCGTCGCAGGGGAGGGGTCGGGAGAACAGGTAACCCTGGGCGAGGTGGCAGCCGCAGCGCCGCACGTGGGCCAGCTGCTCCGCCGTCTCGACCCCCTCGGCCGAGGTCTGCAGGTCGAGCGCCCCGGCGAGGGCCGTCACGGCGTCGACGATGCGGTCGAGCCGGGAGCCGGTCTGGTCGATGGCGGCGACGAAGCTGCGATCGATCTTGACCTGGCCCACCGGGATCCGCCCGAGCCGGGTCAGCGACGAGTAGCCGGTGCCGAAGTCGTCGATGGCGAGCCCCACGCCGAGGGCGTCGATCCGCTCGAGGAGCTCGAGCGAGCGGGCCATCCCCGAGCCGAGAGCCGTCTCGGTGACCTCGAGGAGGAGGTCCTCGGGTCGCCATCCGTGGCGGCGGCAGACGCCGGCCACGAACAGGTCGAAGTCGCCGGTGGCCAGCTGGCGCAGCGAGAGGTTGACGCCGAGGTGGAAGCGCCCGCCC
>DASYLG010000165.1:0-1904 GCA_036009685.1 Iamia sp.
GTCCTCGCGCTCGTAGGCCCGGACGAGGGCGGCGTAGGCGGGGACGGTGGCCAGCAGCTCGTCGTGGGGCCCGAGGGCGGCGACCCGGCCGGCGTCGAGGAACAGCACCCGGTCGGCCAGGCGGATGGTCGAGACCCGGTGGGCCACGACGACCGTCGTGGTGGCCAGCGACTCCCCCAGGCCGGCGAGGATCTGGCCCTCGACCGACGGGTCGATGGCGCTGGTGGCGTCGTCGAGGATCAGGAGGCGGGGCCGGCGGACGAGCGCCCGGGCCAGGGCGAGGCGCTGGCGTTGGCCACCCGAGAGGGTGATGCCCCGCTCGCCCAGCTCGGTGTCGAGCCCCAGCGGCAGGGCGGCCACGAAGCCGTCGGCGCGGGCCAGGCGGAGGGCCTCGCCCACGGCGCGGTCCAGCTCGGTGGTGCGGGCGGTGTCGGGCGGCGCCTCGTCCATCCCGGCCAGGACGTTGGCCCGCACGGTGTCGGCGAACAGGAACGACTCCTGGAACACGACGCCGACGGAGCGGGGCAGCTCGGCCGGATCGAGGTCGGTGATGTCGACCCCGCCCAGGCGGACGTGGCCGGCGGTGGGCTCGAGCAGCCCGGACAGCAGGAGGCAGAGCGAGGTCTTGCCGCCAGCGGTGGCCCCGGCCACGGCGACGACCTCGCCGGGGGCGACGGCGAAGCTGACGTCGGCCAGCACCGGGGCCGCCGGGTCGTGGGAGAACGAGAGCCGGTCGACGACGACCGGCAGCGGCCCGTCGGGCAGGGTCGCCGCCCCTCGGGCCGGGTGGCGGTCGCGGTCGTCGGGGGCCAGGACCCGGTCGAGACGGGCGGCGGCCACGACCGAGGGCGGCATCGATTCGAGCAGGTAGCCCATCACCCGCATCGGCGTGGTCAGGACGGCGAAGAGGGCGAGCGCCTCGACGATGCCGCCCTCGCTGACCGCCCCGGTCGACAGGCGCCAGGCCCCGAGGCCGAGCACGGCGACGGCGCCGAGGTTGGGCAGGGCGGTCAGGCCGGGCTCGAACCAGGCCCGCAGCTCGCCGACGCGCACCCGCTCGTCGCGGAGCCGGCCGGCGGCCTTCCGGGCCCGCTCGGTCTCGTGGTCGGCCAGGCCGAGGGCCTTGACCACCAGGGCGCCGTCGAAGCTCTCGTGGGCCACCGAGGCCAGGTCGCCGTAGCGGGCCTGGGCGCGGGCCGCCGGGTGCTCGACCCGGGACGTGTAGATCCGGTTGGCGACCAGGAGGGTCGGGAACACGGCCAGCGCCACCAGGGCCAGGACCCAGTCGACCATGAGCAGCCGGCCGAAGGCGATGACGCCGATCACCACCGCGCTCATCGAGAACGGCGCCGGGTTGATGAACTCGATGGCCTTCACGGCGTCGTTGTCGGCGTGGGCCATCAGCTCGCCGGCGGGGCGGCGGGCGTGGAACCGCAGGGGGGCGTCGAGGTAGCGGTCGGCCAGGGCCTCTCGCCAGCTGGCCCCCACGCGGAAGGTCGTCATGCTGCAGAAGTAGCGGCGGGCCACGACCCCCGCGGCGCGGGCCAGGGCCACGATCACGACGGCCACGGTCACCAGCAGGACGGTGCCACCGTCGACCGGGCCGAACGTCCCGCCGGCCCGCTCCTCGGCCAGCCCGGGGACGATGACCTCGTCGGTGACGCGCCCCAGCACGATCGTCGACCCCACGGTCATGGTGGCGAACAGCCCGGCGCCGAGAACCGCCACGGCGAAGGGCCGCGGGTGCAGCTTCACCGAGCGCCACAGCAGCGCCAGGCCCCGCTGCACGACCGAGCGGGGGTCGGGGGTGTCGTCGAGCATGCCGTCAGGCATCCAACCGACCCGTTGCACCGACCGCAACTCCGTTCCGCTCCCCCACCCCCCGAACCGGTGATCGGATCGAA
>DASYLG010000166.1:0-5008 GCA_036009685.1 Iamia sp.
ACGTCACGAGCCCGCTCGCCTGTTTGATTCTTCTTGCCAAGGAACCGCAGGGCGGTGTCCCTGTCGGCGTCGGCTGCGTCCTTCGTGACCTTCACCCACCAGCTTCGTGCGCAAACGCGGCCGCTTATGAACATCTGGCCGCTGTAGAGAGAGATCGGGAACTCAAGCTTCTCGTCCTCGGCCAGCTTCATGAGTGCGCGCAGCCCGCTCGACATCTTTGCCCCTCCGTGGTCGATGAACTGTAGCGACGGCCTACGCCCTCGATGCCGACGATGGCAGCGGTACCGGAGAACCGAGGGGTGTCTCGCCCCCGGCGGCGGACCCCGTCGCTACTCGGCGGAGGCGACGCCGATGGGGCAGCTCAGGCCGGTGCCGCCGAGGCCGCAGTAGCCGTTGGGGACCTTGTCGAGGTACTGCTGGTGGTAGTCCTCGGCGTAGAAGAAGGGGCCGCCGTCGGCGATCTCGGTGGTGATGTCGCCGTAGCCGGCCTCGGCCAGGGTGGCCTGGAACCGCGTCCGGCTGGCCTCGGCCCGGGCGAGGTCGTCGCCGCTCAGGCCGTAGATGCCGGACCGGTACTGCGTGCCCACGTCGTTGCCCTGCTGCATGCCCTGGGTCGGGTCGTGGCCCTCCCAGAAGACCTTGAGGAGCGCCTCGAGGCTGGTCCTCTCGGGGTCGTAGACGACCAGCACGGCCTCGGTGTGGCCGGTGCGCCCGGAGCACACCTCCTCGTAGCTGGGGTTGGGCGTGTAGCCGCCGACGTAGCCCACCGCGGTGGTGACGACGCCGGGGACCGGCCAGAAGATCCGCTCGGCGCCCCAGAAGCAGCCGAGGGCGAAGATCGCCGTGCGGGTGCCCTCGGGGAAGGGCGGGGTCAGGGGGGTGCCGAGCACGGTGTGGACGGCCGCGACGGGCATCGGGACGTCCCGGCCCTTCAGGGCCTGACCCGGCTCGACCATCTCGACCTTGCGACGCAGGAACATGCCCCCAGGCTACGGGGGCCGCACAACCTCGGCCCGTCGCCGGACGTTCACCCCGACGGGTGGCATGATCCAGACACCGGCCGTTCACCTCTGGGGGAGATCCATGCGTCAGACCACTCGGGCCCTGCTCGCCGTCGCCGTCCTGGTCGCCGCTCCGCTGGCCGCCTGTGGCGCCGACGAGCCGGCCGCCGACGCCGGCGGTGGCGAGGCCACGGTCAAGGCGCTGGACAACGTCTTCGGCGAGGACGAGCCCCACACCGTCGAGGTGGCGGTGGGCGAGACGGTGACCTGGGAGAACGTCGGCCGCAACGACCACAACATCATCTCGGTCGACGGTGCCCCGTTCGGCGTGGGCGAGACCGAGTTCGGCCCGGAGGAGACCTACGAGACCACCTTCGAGGAGGAGGGGGCCTACGCCTACTACTGCTCGCTCCACGGCAACGCCACCGACGGCATGACCGGCACCGTGCTGGTCGGCGACGTCGAGGCGCCCGAGCCGCCGGCGCCCGACCCCGACGCCCTCGACGTCCGGGCCAGCGGCGTCACCCTCGAGGTCCCGGCCGACCACGAGACCATCCAGGCCGCGGTCGACGCCGCCGACGAGGGCGACCTCATCCTCATCAGCCCCGGCGTCTACGAGGAGGAGGTCCAGGTCGGGCGGGGCAAAGACGGCATCACGCTGCGGGGCCTCGATCGGGACGAGGTCATCCTCGACGGTGAGTTCACCCGGTCCAACGGCGTCCAGATCGTGGGGGCGAACGGCGTCGTCGTCGAGAACATGACGGCCCGCAACTACACCAAGAACGGCTTCTTCTGGACGGGCGTCAAGGGCTACCGGGGCTCGTACCTCACGGCCGTGCACAACGGTGACTACGGCGTCTACGCCTTCGAGTCGACGGAGGGCCAGATCGACCACAGCTACGGCGGGGGCAGTCCCGATGCCGGGTTCTACATAGGCGGCTGTCAACCGTGCGACGCCCTGATCACCGACGTGGTGTCGGAGTGGAACGGGCTGGGCTACAGCGGCACCAACGCGGGCGGGAACCTGGTGATCGCCAACAGCACGTTCCGGTACAACCGGGCCGGCATCGTGCCCAACAGCGGCTCCTACGAGCCCGACTACCCGCAGGCCGACAACACCATCGTCGGCAACCTGGTGCTCGACAACAACAACGGCGAGACGCCGGCCATCGACATCTCGATCACGGCCATGGGCAACGGGATCCTCATCGCCGGGGGCATCGACAACACGATCGAGCGCAACCGGGTGGTCGACCACGACGTGGCCGGCATCGGCGTGATCACCTACCCCGAGAGCGCCGAGTACCTGTGGGAGGCCACGGGCAACGTCGTGCGCGACAACGTGGTGTCCGGCTCGGGTCTCGGCGACCTCGCCCTGTGGTTCGACGGGGAGGGCTCGAAGACGGGCAGCAACTGCTTCGCCGGCAACGACTTCGAGACGACGGCGCCCGAGGACCTCGAGGCCGAGGCGCCGTGCCCCGCGGTCGAGAGCGGTGACCTGACCCGCGGCGCCTTCGACATCGTCAGCCTGGCCGTCAACGACGGCAAGCCGGAGTCGGTGCCCTACACCGAGGCCGAGCTGCCCGACATCGCCCCCGAGGACCAGCCCGAGATGCCCGATCCCGCCACCAGCCCGGCCCACCCGGCCATCGACGTCCCGCTCGTGCTCGACCTCGACGCCATCGAGGTGCCGGCGGCGCCGTGACCCGCCGGGCCCTCGTCGTGGCCGCCGTCCTCCTGCTGGTGGGGGGCGGCTGCACGGGCGACGACGCACCGTCGGCGTCCGCCGGCCCGTCGACGACGACCGAGGACTGGGTCGCGACGGACGACGACGACGCCCTCTTCACGGTCGACTGCACCTTCAGCCACCGGGCTGCGGACGACCCGATCGTGCTCCCGGGCGAGCCCGGTGCCAGCCACAGCCACGAGTTCTTCGGCAGCGCCACCACCGACGCGACCAGCACCGGGTCGTCGCTGCAGGGCACACCCACGACCTGCGAGGACACCGAGGACACGGCGGCGTACTGGGTCCCGACGCTGTCGATCGACGGCGTCCCCGTCGACCCCACGTTCGTCCGGGCCTACTACCGGGCCGCCGCCGGCACCGACGTGCGGGACGTCCGGCCCCCGCCCCTCGGCCTGGCCATGATCGCCGGTGACCCGAACCGGAGGACGGCGGCTGCGGGAGACCCGCCCGGGGAGCCCGACACGACCGAGCACCACCACCACGGCGGGGCGATGACGACGGTCCCGGGCGCCGACCCGACGGCGGCGGCGGGCTGGGGCTGCGGGCTCCGACCGCGACGGTTCCACGTGGAGCCGCCGACCGACTGCACCGACCCGTCGCCCCTGACCCTGCGCCTCCGGTTCCCCGACTGCTGGGACGGCGACCACCTCGACTCCGAGGACCACCGGTCCCACGTCGCCCCCAGCGTCGACGGCACCTGCCCCGCCACCCACCCCGTCCTGCTCACCCAGCTCCAGCTCTCGATCGTGTGGCCGGTGACCGGCGCCGAGGCCGCCCGGGCCACCCTCTCCTCCGGCGCCGTCGCCGGCGCCCACGGCGACTTCCTCAACGGCTGGGACCCCGATGCCCTCGCCGGCCACGTCGACCTCTGCATCAGGGCCAAGGCCAACTGCACCATCGGCTGAGCGCCCCGCGGTCAGCCCAGGCGGGTGCGCCAGTCGGCGAGGAGGTCGGCGAGCGTCTGGTCGAGCGGGATCTCGGGCTTCCAGCCGGTGGCGGCGGTGATCTTGTCGTGCGAGCCCCGCAGCACGGGCGTGTCGACCGGGCGGAACAGGGCCTGGTCGACCTCGATGGTGAGCGACGCCGACGACAGCGCGAGGAGCCGGTCGACGATGTCCTGGACGGCCAGGTCGACCCCGGAGCAGACGTTGTAGGACTCGCCCGGCTCACCGTGCTCGGCCAGGAGGCGGTAGGCCCGGACGACGTCGCGCACGTCGGTGTAGTCGCGGCGGGCGCTCAGGTTGCCGACGGTGAGGGTGGTGCCGCCGTCGCGCTCGGCCTGGGCGATCCGGCTGGCCAGGGCGGAGGCGACGAAGCGGTCGGTCTGGCCCGGGCCCAGGTGGTTGAAGGCCCGCACCCGCAGGACCGGGAGCTGGTGACCCAGCCAGGCCTGGAGGCCGAGGTAGTCGGCGGCCACCTTCGACGCCGCGTACGGCGAGGAGGGCCGGAGCGGGCTCTCCTCGGTGAGGGGCATCTCGTCGGGTCCGGCCTGGCCGTAGACATCGGCGCTCGAGACGGCGACCACCCGTGCCGCGCCCGCCGACTGGGCGGCGCCCAGGACGTTGAGGGTGCCCTCGGCGTTGGCCCGGAAGGCGGCCACCGGCTGGGACCAGGAGCCGCCCACGTCGGCCCAACCGGCCAGGTGGTAGACGACCTCGGGCGCCGCCGTCACGATCTCGGCGGTGATGGCGGCGGCGTCGGTGATGTCGGCCCCGCCGGTGGCCGGATCGGTGGTGACCACCTCGTCGCCGGCCTCGGTGAGATGGGCCACCAGGTGGCGACCGACGAACCCGCCGGCCCCCGTGACCAGGGCCCTCATCGCGGTGTCCGGGACGGAGGGGCCATGGCGGGCGACCTTAGCCAAGGCCCCCTCCGCACCCGGTCTCCTGTCCCGTGGCGGGGCTCCACTACGCTCGCTCGGTCCGGCGCCCGCCCGGTTCGGCACGAAAGAGGAGAGCCGTTGTCCCCCCAGCTGTCGGTGCTGCTGCCGGCGTACAACGAGGCCGAGAACCTGGTCGAGCTGGTGCCCGAGATCGAGAAGGTCCTCACCGCCGCCGGGATCACCTACGAGATCGTGGTGGTCGACGACGGCAGCACGGACGGGACGCGCGGGGTGATGAACGACCTGCGCAGCGCCACCGTGCGGTCGATCCGTCTGCGCCGGAACTCGGGCAAGTCGGCGGCGCTGTCGGTCGGCATCGAGCAGGTCGAGGGCGAGAACGTGGCCCTGATGGACGCCGACGGCCAGGACGACCCCGAG
>DASYLG010000167.1:0-13034 GCA_036009685.1 Iamia sp.
GCTGACCGCGAGGAGGTCGATCTCCCCGGCGGCGAGGGCCGCCTCGATGGCGTCCCAGTCGTCGAGGTTGGTGGAGTTGATGGTGGCCGAGCGGACCCCCAGCCGAGTGGCCGCCGCGACCTGGTCGCGCATCAGGGCCAGCAGGGGGGACACCACCAGGGTGGGACCGGCGCCGGCGTCGCGCCGCAGGCGGGTGGCGATGAAGTAGATGGCCGACTTGCCGAACCCGGTGCGCTGGACGACCAGGGCCCGCCCCCCGTCGGCGGTGACCGCCTCGATGGCCGCCGCCTGTTCGGGGCGCAGCACCGCCTCGGGCCCGGCCAGCTGCTCCAGCAGCTCCTGGGCCCGCTCGGCGGTGGCGAGCGACGGCGGCGCGGGTGAGGTCATCCACCCATGATGCCGACCCCGCGCGACAGTGACCCGATGCCGGGGTAGCGTCCGGCGTCCCACATCGACCCTAGGGGGGTCCCCCAAATGCGCTTCGAGTACCAGGCCGAGGTCAACAAGGGCAGCATCAACATGCGCTCGCTCACCGGCGACCTCAACAAGAAGGGGTCCGACGGCTGGCGCCTGGCCCACGTCTACTCCCAGGACGGCAACACGATCCTGATCTACGAGCGCGCCGTCGGCGGCTGAGTCGCCCGGTCGGGCCCGCCTACGGCGGCGACCAGTCGTCGGGGCGGGTCCAGACCAGCGAGTACCGGAAGAGGACGTGGCGCCGGTAGCGCACGCCCGGGAGCAGCAGCGTCGCCGCGCGGAGCACGTCGGTGTGGGTCTCGTCCCAGTCGGCGACGGGAGCCTGCACCTCCCACACGCCACCGCGCCGACGCCGGAGGAGGCGCGTCGTCACCGCTCCCGCCGCGTCGTGGGCGAGGTCGTAGGCGGTGCGGGTCCTGGCCAGGCCGACGACGCCCAACGTCCCCCCGGGGGCGACGAGCGAGGCCAGCCGCTCCAGGCCCGGGCGCAGCCCGAGGTGGTGCAGCACGGCGACGGCCAGCACGCCGTCGAAGGAGCCCGGCTCGAGCGCGTCGTCGGTCATGACGTCGCCCTGGCGCACCTCCACGTGGGGGCGGTCGTGGACCAGCGCCTCGGTCCGCTCCAGTGAGGATGCGTCGACGTCGAGGGCCAGCACCCGCTCGGCCCGATCGGCCAGCATCCACGTGAGCGTGCCGTCGCCGCACCCGACGTCGAGGACCGGACCGCAGGGCTCCGGCAGGGCATCGAGCAGGAGCGGGTAGCGCTCGATGTTGTGGTTCCACCTCTGCTCGACCGGCGTGTCCGGGGTGGCCTCCCGGCGCGTCACGACGACGACGGTTCGGGGGCGACCAGCTCGACCTCGAAGCCGTCGGCGTCCTCGATGAAGGCCGTGGTGGTGCCCGGCGGGTAGGGGTGGCGACCGTCGAGCGACGTCCAGCCGTAGGGCCCTCCGGCGCCGACGATCCGGGCCAGGTCGTCGACCGACCCGACCTCGAAGGCGATGTGGTTCAACCCGGGACGGAGCCGGGAGTAGAGCATCCCCGGCACCATGTCGGGCGACTGCTCGATGGCGATGCCGGTGCCGTCCTTGCGCCAGACCCGACCGTGCTCCCACGTGCGGCCGAGGACGAAGCCGAGCTCCTCGAGCAACCAGCCCCACGACCGCTCGGCCCGGCCCAGATCGGGCACCCAGATCTGGAGGTGGTGGATGGCCACGCCGGCAGGGTACGGGCTGTCCCGCCCGATCAGCCGCCGGGGTCCGGCCCGGCCAGGCGCGGCTCGCCCGGGGCCTCGGGGTCGACCTCACCCCGCAGGGCGGCGACCGAGCTGATCACGGTGGCCGTCACCGGCACCGCCATGACCGTCCCGGGGAAGCCGAACAGCGCCGTGCCGGCGGCGATGGCCAGCAGGATGACGGCGGGGTGGAGCTCGAGCGACCGGCCGAAGATCCACGGCGCCAGGAGGTCGTTGTCGAGCTGCTGGACGAGGACGGCGACGCCGGCGACGACCAGAGCCGGCACCAGCCCGCCGGCGGCCAGGGTGACCAGCACGGCGATCACGCCGGCCACGGTGGCGCCGACGAGCGGGACGAAGGCGGCGGCGAACGTGAGGAGCATCACCGGGATGACCAGTCCGCCCCCCACGACCGCCATCGTCCCGCCGATCACGACCGCCTCGAGCAACCCGAGGAGGGCGGAGGCCCGCAGGTAGCCGCCGAGGGCCGCCCACGCCGCCTGGGCCACGGCCCGCACGGACCGCTGCTTGTCCTCCGGCGTCCGCTCGTCGACCCAGGCGACGAAGCGGGGACCGTCCTTGAGTGCGAAGAAGGTGAGGATCACGGCGAGGATCAGCCCGGCCAGCCCGCTGACCGCCGTCTGCACGCCCTTGGTGACCTGTTCCTCGGAGCTCTCCAGCGCGTCGCGGCCCCGTGCCACGATGTCGTCCTCGGCCTCGTCCACGTCGCGGCGGGTGAGGTCGAACGGGCTGTCCTCGACGAGCCAGTCCTCGATCTCGGTCACGCCGTCGTCGACGGTCGGGCCGAGGTGGCTGAACTCGTCGATCATGGGCGGGGCGATGAGGGCGACGAGCCCCACCACCAGCAGGAGGGCGCTGGCCAGCGTGACGGCGGCGGCGGGCGCCGGGCGCCACCCCCGGGCCCGCAGCCACCCCGCCGGGATGCTGAGCGCTCGGGTGACGAACAGGGCCACGGCCAGGGGGAACAGGACGAGCGCCAGCTGGCCGAGGACGCCGAGCACCATCGACGTGGCCAGGCCGACCACCACCAGACACGCGGCGTAGGCGGTGATCCGCAGGACCGTGGGATGGGGCGACCACGAGGGGGTGGGCATGGCGCCCCCCTACCCGTCCGGGTGAAGGTCAGACGGCGACGAGCGTGGCGGCCAGGGCGGCCACCGCCAGCCCCGCGATCTGGGTGCGCCGCATGCGCTCGTCGAGCACGGTCTGGGCCAGGAGCACGGTGGCCGCCGGGTACAGCCCGGTCAGCGCCGACACGACGGCCAGCAGACCGTGCCGGAGGGCCACCAGGTAGAGGACGTTGGCGCCCATGTCGAGCACGCCGCTGACCGCGACCGTGAGGAGGCCCCGGCCGGTGAAGGCGTCGCGCAGGGAGTCGCCCCGCGCCGTGATCAGGAGGGCCAGGAACGGCAGGGACGCCAGCCGGGCGCCGAGCAGCGGGTACAGCCCGGCGTCGTCGCCGGTGTGGTGGAGGCACACGAAGAAGAGGCCGAACAGGGCACCGGCGGCCAGGGCCGTGCCGACGACCTCCAGACCCGCCTTCGCCGACCCCGAGTCGTCCTCACGCGTGACGAGGACGACCGCGACCAGCGCCACGGCGATCCCGGCGACGGCGGCGGCACCGGGACGCTCGCCCTGGAGCACGCCGGCGAGGATCGGGACGACCGAGGCGGTCAGGGCGGCCACGGGTGCCACCACGCTCATCGGGCCCTTGGCCAGGCCGCGGAAGAGGAGGACCACGCCGCTCGAGCCGAACAGCCCGCCCAGGGCGCCGAGGAGGATGTCGCGGGGCGCCACGACGGCCGCCGGGAGCAGCGGCAGGGCCACGACGAGGGCGACGAAGCCGGCGGTCTGGGTGCCGAAGGCGACCGCCAGCGCCGCCCGTCGTCGCGACGCCAGCCCGCCCAGGAAGTCGGCGGAGCCGAACACCACGGCGGCACCCAGTGCGAGCACGACGGACATCGGACGACCCTCCTCGGATCACTGCAGTGGACTGATCGGTGCAGTGTAGAGGTCGATCACCCCACTGCACCACGTGGTTCATCAGAGTGCGCCAGGGGCAACCCGGCGGTAGCGTGGGGGCGTGCCCGAGCCCGACGTCGTGGCGGCCGCGATCGCCCGCAACACGCGGAAGCTGCGCGCCGAGCGCCAGTGGTCGCTCGAGACCCTGGCGGGCCGGTCCGGCGTCAGCAAGGGGATGCTCGTCCAGATCGAGCAGGCCCGCACCAACCCCAGCATGGGGACGCTGTGCCGGGTCGCCGATGCCTACGGCGTGACCCTGGCCCAGCTCGTCGAGCTGTCGGACACCGCCTCGGTGCGGGTCGTCGAGGCCGACGAGGTCATCCGGCTGTGGGCCGGCAGCCCGGGATCGGCCGGCGACCTGCTGGTCGGCGTCGACCGCCGGGAGCACGTCGAGCTGTGGCGGTGGACCCTGGCCCCCGGTGACCGCCACGAGTCCGAGGGCCACATGGAGGGGACCCGGGAGATGCTGGCCGTGCTCTCCGGGACGCTGACCCTCGAGGTGGCCGACCAGAGCTACACGGTGCGAGCCGGCGGGGCCGTCATCTTCGACGGCCACCGCGATCACGTCTACCGCAACGCCCACAAGCGGCCGCTCGACACCGTCCTCGTCGTCATCCAGCCCTCCAGCGGCGACCCCGCCCTCCCCAGCCACCCCGGCTAGCCGGAGGTCGCCTCCACCACCCGGGGGTGGTCCCGCCAGGCCGGGAGGGTGGCCATGTACCGCAACGTGTCCGCCTCGACCTCCTCCCGGCTCTGCTCGGGGTTGCGCCGGGCCTGCCAGGCGACCATGCGCCCGAAGCGCTCGTCGAAGGACTGGAGCTCGCCGTCGGGCCCGACGCAGTGGGCGCAGTAGCGGCCGGTCTCGATCGGCATCGAGCAGCTCTCGCAGGGATGGGTGGTGGTCATGGCTCCTCCTCGGAGGTCGGTGGTCTCGGTCGGGTCTCTCCCGGGCGGGGGGCGGCGGCCATCAGGGCGGCTGCCCCGTCGAGCAGGCCGGCGCGGGTCGCCTCGGGCACCTCGGCGAAGGCGGCGGCGAGGACGGCGACGCTCAGCACCTCGCGGTCGCGCCGCAGGGCCTCGTGGCCGTCGGCGGAGAGCCAGACGAGGGTGCGGCGCCGGTCGGCCGGGTCGCGCTCGCGCTCCAGCAGGCCCTTGGCCTCGAGCCCGTCGACGATCTCGCTGACGACCGACTGGGCCCGGTCGAGGTGACGGGCCGCCTCCCCCACCGTCAGCGGCCCGGCCAGGGCCAGGTGGGCGAGGACCGCCCGCGAGGCGCCGGTGAGCCCGTCTCGCTTGCCGTCGCGGCGGTGGAACGCGAGGTAGATCGCCTGGAACAGGTCGGCGAAGCGCTCGGCGTCGGCGGTCGGTGGGGGCACCGCGCCAGGGTGCGGCGGACGCGATCCATCGTCAATCCCGATGGATGCACCCCCGGCTGACACGGGGACCGGGTCGGCGTACGCTCCCGACACCGAGCGACACGGACGACAGCCCCGGGGGGCGCCAATGGCCGGCAAGGACACCTACGAGGTCGTGCGGGAGACCGAGGTCGACGCGCCGTCGGCCGTCATCCACGACCTGATCATCGACTTCCACGAGTGGCAGAGGTGGTCGCCGTGGGAGGACCTCGACCCCGACCTGCAGCGCACCTACTCGGGTGCCGACCGGGGCCTGGGCGCCGTCTACGAGTGGAGCGGCAACCGCAAGGCCGGTCAGGGCCGGATGGCGGTCACCGGCGACGAGCCCCTCGAGGTCACCGTCGACATCACCTTCCTCAAGCCGTTCAAGGCGTCGAGCGTGGCGACCTTCGAGCTGACGCCAGCCGGGTCGGGCACCAAGGTGACCTGGCGCATGATCGGGCAGAAGACCCTCGCCACCAAGGTCATGGGCATCTTCACCAGCATGGACAAGATGATCGGCCCCGACTTCGAGAAGGGCCTCGCCCGCCTGAAGGACACCGCCAGCACCCCCTGACGTCTGCGTTTCGCGGCCCGGCGCCCGTGCAGGGTGCGGCGGTGCCCGACGAGCCCACCCCGCCCGAAGACGATGGTGACGTTTTCGCCGACGTCCTCCGCACCCTCGGTCGCGCCGCCGAGGCGGGCGGGATCGACGCCGAGGTGGTCGAGCGGCTCCGGCACCCCCGGTCCATCCTCCAGGTCGCCATCCCGGTGCGGCTCGACGACGGGTCGCTCCGCACCTTCGACGGCTACCGCGTGCGTCACGACGACACCCGGGGTCCGGGCAAGGGCGGCATCCGCTACCACCCCGACGTCAGCCTGTCGGAGGTCAAGGCCCTCGCCCTCTGGATGACCCTCAAGTGCGCGCTGGTCGACATCCCCTTCGGCGGGGCCAAGGGCGGCGTGGTGGTCGACCCCAAGGAGCTGTCCCCGCTCGAGCTGGAGCGGCTGAGCCGGGGCTTCGTCCTCGCCCTCGGCGACTTCGTCGGACCCGACACCGACATCCCCGCGCCCGACGTGTACACGAACGAGATGGTGATGGGCTGGATGGTCGACGAGTACTCGCGGGCCCGCGGCCGGCGCGTCCCGGCCATGATCACCGGCAAGCCCATCGCCCTGGGGGGCAGCCAGGGCCGCGACCAGGCCACCGGCCGGGGCGCCTACGAGGCCATCACCGTCGTCGCCGAGCGCCAGGGCTGGGAGCCGGGCGAGACGACGGTCGCCGTCCAGGGCTTCGGCAACGCCGGCCGCAGCGTGGCCCGGCTTCTCCACGCCGACGGGTATCACGTCGTCGCCGTCAGCGACTCGCAGGGCGGTATCTGCGCCGACGACGGGCTCGACATCCCCGTCATCGCCGACCAGAAGGCGCAGCGGCGCGAGCTCGACGCCGTCTACTCCGATGGCGCCGTGGGCGACACCACTGACGCCGACCCGATCACCAACGAGGATCTGCTGGCCCTCGACGTCGACGTGCTGATCCCGGCCGCCCTGGAGGGCGTCATCACCGGGGCCAACGCCAAGGCGGTCCGCGCCGGCTGGGTGGTCGAGGTGGCCAACGGGCCCACGACGAGCGAGGCCGACGCCGTGCTGGCCGAGCAGGGCGTGCGGATCCTGCCCGACATCCTCGCCAACGCCGGCGGCGTGACCGTCTCCTACTTCGAGTGGGTCCAGAACCGCCAGGGCCTGGCGTGGCCACTCGACGACGTGGAGGCCCGGCTGCGCGACGTCATGCGCCGGTCGACCGAGGCCGTGCTCGACCATGCCGACACCCACGACGTCGACCTCCGCACCGCCGCCTACGTCCTCGCCCTCCGTCGTCTGGAGGACGCCATCACCGCCACCGGCACCAAGGCCGACTTCATCCCCTCCTAGGTCGCCGGACGGGGGGCGAGGCGGTGGCGGGGTCCACCGGCCAGGGGTGCTTGGGGTAGCGGCCGGCCATCTCCTTGCGGACCTCGGCCCACGAGCCGGCCCAGAAGCCGGGCAGGTCGGCGGTGACCTGGACGGGGCGGCCGGCGGGCGAGAGCACGTGGACGACGACCGGCACCCGGCCCTCGTCGACGGTCGGGTGGACGGTGGTGCCGTAGAGGTCCTGGGCTCGGACGCGGATGGTCGGCTCACCCCCGTCCGGGTCGTAGGTGACGGCCACCTCCCGCCCGGAGCCGAGCCGGACCGTGCGGGGGGCGACGGCGTCGAGCCGGCCCAGCCACGGGTAGCCGAGACGGGTCCGCAGGGCGCCGACCAGGTCGACCCGCTCCAGGTCGCGCCGGCTCCGGGCGCCCGCCAGCCCGGGCGCCAGCCAGTCGTCGAGATCGGCGAGGAGAGCGGCGTCGGACAGGTCGGGCCAGCCCTCCCGCCGCCGCGCCGCGAACACGGCCCGCGCCTGCAGGAGGCGGGCGGCGTCGGTCCAGCCCAGGACGGCCAGGCCAGCCGTCCGCACCCGGTCGACGAGGGCGGCCGTGGTGGCCGGTCCCGCCTCGGGCCGGCCCTCGGATCGGGCGAGGACCAGGGCGTCGAGCCGCCGCTCGGTCACGGCCCGCAGGTCGTCGCGCTCGTCGTCCCACGCCACGACCGAGCGGGACTCGACGTCGGCGCCGCCCAGGGCCAGGACGTCGGCCTCGTCGACGGCGGCGGCGATGCGGACCCGCCCGTCGACGTCGCGCCCGCCCCGATCGACATCGGCGACCACGAGGTAGGGCTCGTCACCCAGGGCGTCGCCGTCGGGCACCCAGGCCCCGATGCCGTTGCGGAGCCGGTACCGCCGGCCGCTGCGGGCCTGGGCCAGGCGGTCGGGGTAGGCCAGCCCCAGCAGCGGTCCGGCGGCGGTGAGGTCGACGCCGTCGTGGCGCTTCACGCCAGCCCGGCGGGCCACCTGGGCGGCCCGTCGGCGGACGGTGCGCACCGCGTCGCGGTCGGCCTGCGGGTGCGACGCCCGGTCGTCGGCGAGCAGCCGCAGCCGCTCGGCGGCGTCGACCGGCACCTCGCCGGGCCGGCCCCGCAGGACGTCGCGCTCCTCCAGCAGACAGGCCAGCAGGCACGCCTCCCAGCCGCGCCCCTGCGCTGCCCCGGCGACCACCATCCGGGCCAGCCGCGGGTGCAGCGGCAGGTCGGCGAGCGACCGCCCCAGGGCGGTGGGCCGGCCGTCGCCGTCGATCGCCCCCAGCGCCCGCAGCAGGGCTCGGCCCTCGGCCAGGGCGGCGGCCGGCGGCGGGTCGAGGAACTGCAGCTCGTCGTCGGCCGCCCCCCACACGGCCAGCTCGAGGGCGAGCGGGGCCAGGTCGACCTGCTCGATCTCGGGCGTGGCGAAGCGGGCCCGCGGGGCGTGCTCGACCTTCGACCAGAGCCGATGGGCCACGCCCGGCTCCGTGCGTCCGGCCCGGCCGGCCCGCTGCTCGGCCGAGGCCTTGGAGGCGGTGACGGTGACGAGGCGGGTCAGCCCGCTGCGGGGGTCGAGCCGGGGCACGCGGGCCAGGCCGGCGTCGACCACGATCCGCACGCCGGCCACGGTGAGGCTCGACTCGGCGATGTCGGTGGCCAGCACCACCCGCCGTCGACCGGGCGGCGACGGGTCGAGTGCTCGGTCCTGCTCGTCGCGGGGCAGCGACCCGAACAGCGGGCGGACGTCGACCTCGTGGCCCAGGCCGGCCCGGCCCAGCGCGGTCGCGGCCCGGCGGATGTCGGCCGCGCCGGGCAGGAAGACGAGCACGTCGCCGGGCTCGGATCGCAGGGCGGCGGCCACGACGCGCGCCACGTGGGCGTCGAGCCGCTCCCGGTCCCGGGGTGGCGCCCACCGCACGTCGACCGGGAAGGCCCGGCCCGTGCTGGCCACGACCGGCGCGTCGATGCCGTCGGCCCCCAGCGCGGCCGCCAGCCGTCCGGTGTCGAGGGTGGCCGACATGGCCAGCAACCGCAGGTCGGGGCACAGGGCGGTGCGGGCGTCGAGGGCCAGCGCCAGCGCCAGGTCGGTGTGGACGCTGCGCTCGTGGACCTCGTCCAGCACGACGAGGCCGGTGCCGTCGAGCGACGGGTCGCGCTGGAGCCGACGCACGAGGATCCCCTCGGTCACGACCTCGATGCGGGTGCGGCGGGAGGTCACGTCCTCGTCGCGGGTGCGGTAGCCGGCGACCCCGCCCACGTCCTCACCCAGGAGGTCGGCCATGCGCCGGGCGGCGGCCCGAGCGGCCAGCCGGCGGGGCTCGAGCACGACGATCCGGCGTCCCGTCAGCCAGGGCTCGTCGAGTAGCCGGAGCGGGACGACGGTGGTCTTGCCGGCGCCCGGCGGGGCCTGGAGCACGGCCACGCCGGGGCCGGCCAGAGCGGCCCGGACGGCGGGAACGACCTCCTCGACGGGGAGCCCGGTGGGCGCCACCGCCGACGCCGCGCCCGCCATCGGGTCAGCGCCCCCAGGCGACGCCGACCTCGCCCGTGGCGAGGTCGAGCACCTGGAGGACACCGTCGGCATCGACCAGCGCCTGGCCGTCGCGCACGACGTCGATGCGGGCCCCGACGCTCGTCGGGCTGTCGGTGCGGACGGGGGCGACGCCGGCGATCTCGCCCTCGCCCGTGTCGGGGTCGAGCTCCTGCAGCTCGAAGCGGGGTCCGGGTGGGCCGATCGTGAGGAGGCGGAGCTGGTCGTCGACGGCCAGCACGGTGAAGATCGTCCCGTCGTACACCGACTGCGTCGAGCTCTCGGGGCCCACCTCCGCCGGCTCGTGGTCCGGGCCCAGCTCCCGTGTCCAGAGCGGGTCGCCGCGGCGGAGGTCGCGGGCCTCCAGCGACCACTCGGCGGAGCCCCGGGTCGAGCTCACGGCGGCGACGAAGCGATCGCCCGAGACCACGACGGTGGACGAGGGCTGGGTGTCGGGCGGGGCCGCGACCGGGGTCAGGCCGCCCTCGGCCAGACCCACCACCAACCAGCCGTCGTCGGTGGCCAGCACCAGGTCGCTGGGGCCGAGGGCCCACGCCCGGTCGGCGGCGTCGTAGGCGTCGAGCCGGGCCTCGGTGGGGCGCGACCAGCGCTGCTCGCCGGTGGTCACCGTCCACCGCTGGACGCAACCGGCGTAGGTGCCGTAGGCGATCACGATGTCGTCGGTACCGGGGATGGCGACGATCGGCAGCCGGAGCGAGGCCGACAGCGGGTCGCCGAACTCCGGGTCGGTGCAACCGGGGGCGAACCGGCTCAGCTCCGACCCGTCCGACGGCCGGACCAGCGTCATCGAGAGCGAGGCCTGGTCGTCGTCCGCGGGCGGGTCGTCGACCAGCAGGACGGCGTCGCCGAAGGGGACCACCCGGCCGGCGGGCGAGGTGAAGCGGTGCGACCAGAGGACCTCGCCGCCGGCCGGGTCGAAGGCGGTGACCTCGCCGTCGCGCCCGAGGACCACGAGCGTGCCGTCGACGAGGGCGAAGCAGGCCGAGCAGGACGGGTCGACCTCGTCCGATGCCTCGGCCTCCCACCCCACCTCGCCGGTGGCCCGGTCGAGGGCCACGACCTCCCGCCCGAGGCTGGCCAGGACGACGTCGTCGGTGGCGACGAACTGGGCGGAGTAGACGTCGTCGGGGACAATCTCGGCCTGCCACACGGGCCCCTCCTCCAGCTCCACCAGGGCGACGACCCGGCCGCCGCCGCCGACGGGGCTGGCCATGGTGACCACCGTGGGGTCGTCGTCCAGGGCACCGGGCAGGACGAGGAGGTCGCCGCTGCTGGGCAGCAGGTCGGTCGCCGCCACGCCGTCGATCGTCGGGTCCGAGCCGCCGGTCGCGCTGAACACGGCCAGGCCCACGGCGACGAGCACCACGACGATGGGCACGGCGACGACGAGGAGGACGATGCAGCCGGCGGCGCCGTCGCCCTTGGCCCGGCGGGCGCGCGACGACATCCGGGCTCGCGGCGGGGCCGAGCCCCCGGGCGGAGCGCTGGCACCGGACGGCGGGGTCCAGCCGCCGGCACCGAACTTCGGTCGGGGTCCGGCGTCGTCCGGCTCGTGGAACTGCCCGCAGAGGGCGCAGACGCGCGGTCCGTCGGTCTCGGGCAGGGGGGCGCCACAGCGGGTGCAGGGCGTGGGTCCGGGCACGTCGACTCCTCTACCGCCCCGCCGCCCGCGAGGCCGGGGCGAACCTACCGCCCGCCCGGCGACGGCCGTGCACCCCGACCGCGCCCGAAGATCGATGGGCCATAGGTTCTGGGCGTGACCGGCACCGACCACACCGGGACGGGGAACCGCCGGCTTCCCACAGGCGACCGGAAAGACGTCATGACCCACCGACCCCACCCCCTCTTCCGCCGACCCCGCACCGACGCGTGAGCGAGCGCCGCGAGCGAACCAGACAGCACAGCTCTCTCCCCGGCGGTGGAGCGAGCGCAGAGAGTGGAGCCGTCGGCGCTCATCGGTGCCCGCCTCCGGCAACCGGGCTGGATGGCTCCCACGATCGGATTCTGCACCAATGAGCAGCGACGACGTCACGACGATCTTCGCCGTCCTGGCCACTCTCGGGGCGGTGGTCGGGATCCTCGGCGCGGTGGCCGCCGTCGTCCCCGGGGTCGGGAGCCGGCTGCGGGACGCCCTCGCCGGCCAGGGCGTCCCCCTCGCCTGGCTGGTGGCCCTCGTCGCCACGCTCGGCAGCCTCTACCTGTCCGAGGTGGCCCACTTCGTCCCCTGCCGCCTGTGCTGGTACCAGCGCATCGCCATGTACCCGCTGGTCGTGGTGCTCGGCATCGGCTGGCTGCGGCGCGACGCCTCCGCCCGCCTCACCGCCGCCGTCCTCGCCGGGCTGGGCCTGGCCGTGAACCTCTGGCACCTGGCCATCGAGCTGAAGCCCTCGCTGGAGGGCCGCGGCTGCGACCCGCTCAACCCCTGTTCGCTCCGCTGGGTCGAGGTCTGGGGCTTCTGGACCATCCCCCGGATGGCCACCGTCGCCTTCACCCTCGTCCTCCTCGCCCTGGCCCTCGACCGCGGGCCCGCCCCCTCCCAGGAAGCCTCCACCCCATGAGCCACAAGCCCCCCAAGGGTCGCCCCCTCGCCCAGAGCCGGGTCGAGGCCGCCCGCTCCGGACGCCGGATCCCCGTGTTCGCCCTCGCCCTCGGTGCCCTCGTGGTGGTGCTCGTCATCGCCGCCGTGGTCGTCGCGCTCGGTGGGGACGACGCCAAGACCGGCACCCTGGCCGCCGGCGAGCAGGCCTACGGTCCCGTGACCGCCACCGGCACCGCCCTCGTCGCCTACGACGGCCAGGCGGACCCGGACCCGGCCGTGGGTGAGCCGGCGCCGAAGCTGGTGGGCGAGTCGCCGTCGGGCGACCCCGTCACCATCGACCCGGCCGACGGCCCGATGGTGGTCATGTTCCTGGCCCACTGGTGCCCCCACTGCCAGGCCGAGGTGCCCCGGATCGTCGACCTGGCCGACGGGTCCGACGAGATCGACGGTGTCCCCTTCGCCGCCGTGCTCACCGGCACCAAGCCCGAGTCCGGGAACTTCCCCCCCGGCGCCTGGCTGGCGCGCGAGGACTGGCCGGCGCCCGCCATGGTCGACACCGAGCCCGAGACCGAGGCCGAGCTGTCGGTCGCCTTCACCGCCTACGGCGTGGCCGGGTTCCCGTACCTGGTGGCCATCGACGCCGACGGCAACGTCGCCGCCCGCAGCTCGGGCGAGCTGGGCGAGGACGGCCTGCGCGACTTCTTCGCCTCAGTCCGTACGCCGGGAAGCAGCCTCTTCGTCGACGTTCACGAGGTCCGGCCGGGCAGCATGCTGGTGTTGAATTCCCGCGGTCTCCAGGAGCGCAGGTACTGGGAACTCGAAGCCCGTCCGCACCTCGACGACGTAGCCGGCACCGTCG
>DASYLG010000168.1:0-1811 GCA_036009685.1 Iamia sp.
GCCGCCGAGCCCGCTGGCCACTCGGCTGACGCCTCGCCGGTCCCCATCGAGGAGCCCGAGCCCGGCACCCCGGTGGCCGTCGGGGTCAGGGCGAGCTGAGGCTCAACCGGCGGCGGCGGAGGGGGCGCCGCTGTCGAACAGCAGGCGGGCGAGCTTGTCCTCGATGGCGTGGAACTCGGGGGTCCGCATCATCTCGGGGGTGCGGGGGCGGGGGAGGTCGATCGGGACCTCGGCGATGATCCGGCCCGGGCGGGCGCTCATCACCGCGACGACGTCGGCCAGGAACACGGCCTCGGAGATCGAGTGGGTGACCAGCAGGGTGGTGGTGGCCCGCTCCGTCCAGATGCGCTGGAGCTCGAGGTTCAGGTGCTGGCGGGTCATCTCGTCGAGGGCACCGAAGGGCTCGTCGAGCAGCAGGATCCGAGGCTGGACGATCAGGGCCCGGGCGATGGCGACGCGCTGGCGCATGCCGCCGGACAGCTGGGCCGGGCGGGCGTCCTCGAACCCCTCCAGGCCGACGAGCGTGATGAGGTCCTCGACCGTCCCGGGCGGTGCCTTGACCCCGCTGACCTCGAGCGGGAGCCTGATGTTGGCCTTCACCGACCGCCACGGGAGCAGGGCCGGGTCCTGGAAGGCGATGCCGAGGTGGTTGCTGCGCCGGGTGACCGACGGTGCCTGGCCGTGGACCAGGGCCCGCCCGGAGGTGGGCTGTTCCAGGTCGGCCAGGATCCGCAGGATCGTCGACTTGCCGCAGCCCGACGGGCCCAGCAGGGCGACGAAGGCGCCGTCGGGGGTCGCCAGGCTCACGTCGTCGAGCGCGGTCACCGTCGAGCGCTTGATCCTGAACGTCTTGGTCAGGTTCTCCAGGACGATGCCCAGCGCGCCGCGGGGCACCGCTCCGGGGGCGGAGAAGGCAGTGTCGGGCGCGGGAAGCGTCTCGGGCATGGGCGGGATCGTACGGACGGGCCCCGGGCCACCTGTTGCGGATCTGTCAACGGCGCGTGAACGGCGGCGGCGGTGGTTGACGGTGCCGTGGTGGCGGCCGACCATGCCCACTCATGACGCCGCCCCCTGACGCCGACCTGACCTCCCGCCCCGCCGACCTGCTGGTGGCGGGGGCCGACCTGGTGGCCACGGTCGACGACGAGCGCCGGGAGATCCCCGGCGGCTGGGTCGCCGTCACCGACGGCCTGGTCAGCGGTCTCGGCCCGCCCGGCACGGAACCGGAGGCGGTGCGCACCCTGCGGGCCGACGGCTGCCTGGTGACGCCGGGGCTGATCAACACCCACCACCACATCTACCAGAACCTCACGCGGGCCCACCGACCCGCCACCAAGGCCACCCTCTTCGGCTGGCTGACCACGCTGTACCCGCTCTGGAGCCGGCTCGACGAGGAGGCCGCCTACCTCTCGGCGTGGGTCGGCCTGGCCGAGCTGGCCCTCGGCGGCTGCACCACCTCCACCGACCACCTCTACGTCCACCCCACGGGCGGCGGCGACCTCATCACGGCCGAGATCCGGGCCGCGGTCGAGCTGGGCATGCGGTTCCACCCCACCCGGGGGTCGATGAGCCTGTCGGAGAAGGACGGCGGCCTGCCCCCCGACTCCGTGGTCCAGTCCGACGACGAGATCCTGGCCGACAGCGAGCGGCTCGTCGGCCTGCACCACGACCCGTCGTGGGGCGCCATGGTGCGGATCGCCCTGGCCCCGTGCTCGCCGTTCTCGGTGACGCCGGAGCTGATGCGGGAGACGGCCGAGCTGGCCGAGCGGCTCGACGTCCGGCTCCACACCCACCTGGCCGAGGATCCCGAC
>DASYLG010000169.1:0-5686 GCA_036009685.1 Iamia sp.
GCGGTGACGCGACGGTTCTGAGCCACTCCCTTCCACCGGTCCCGGACCCTCCGCCCACGCCGGCGGACGGGCCGGTCGAGGTCCTCCTCGGCCACCGCGTCGCCGACCCCTTCCGGGCCCTGGAGGACGGCGACACCGCCGCCGTGCGGGCGTGGGACCACGCCCAGTCGGCGCGCACGGCCGAGGTCCTCGGGGCCCTGCCCGGGCGCGAGGCCCTGCGGGCCCGCCTGCGCCAGCTGCTCGACGTGCCCGTCGTGCTGGCCGTCTCGATGGCCGGTGACGTCTTGGTCACGCTCGAGCGGGCCGACGGCCGCGACCAGGCCACGCTCGTCGTGGCCGCCGCCTCGGGTGACGGCTCCGATCGCCGGGAGCTGGTCGACCCCCGGGCCCTCGAGGACGACGACACCGCCGCCATCGACTGGTTCCACCCCTCCCCCGACGGAACCCTCGTCGCCGTCGGCACGTCGACCGGCGGCGACGAGCTCTCGACGCTGCGGGTGGTCTCGGTGGCCGACGGGTCCTGGCGGCCCGACGCCATCGGCCGCACCCGGGCGGCGTCGGTGGCCTGGCGGTCCGACTCCTCCGGCTTCGTCTACACCCGGTATCCCGACCCGGCCACGGTCCCCGAGGGCGAGGCCGGCTACCACCGCACCGTCCTCGAGCACGATCTCGGTGCCGATCCGGCCGACGACACGGTGGTGTGGGACGACCTCCCCGACCCGACGGCGTGGGCCGAGGTCCGGCTGTCCCGCGACGACCGCTGGCTGCTGGTCCACGCCTCGCTGGGCTGGGACCGCACCGACGTCCACCTGTGCGACCGCACCACCGGCACCTGGCGGACGGTGATCGCCGGGGTCGACGCCCTGACCGACCTGCGGGTGGTCGGCGACCTCCTCGTCGGCACCACCACGCTCGACGCCCCGACGGGCCGGGTCGTGGCCACCCCGCTCGACCACCCCGAGCCCGAGGCCTGGGTCGACGTCCTGGCCGCGTCCGACGCCGTCGTCGAGGGTGTGGCCGTCACCTCCGAGTCGCTGCTGGTCGCCCGGACCCGGGCCGCGGTGTCCGAGCTGGTGCGCCTCGCCCGGCCCACGGCCCTGCCCTCGTCGCCGTCGGACGGCGTCGCCGTCGCGCTGCCGACCGAGGGCGCCCTGGCGGGCCTGTCGGCCCGCCGCGATGGCGACGAGGCGGCCATCGTCTTCACGTCCTTCGCCCTGCCGCCCACCGTCTACCGCTGGACCGGCACCGACGGCCTGGTCCCGTGGGCGACCCGCCCCACCGGACTCGATGCCTCGGCCTTCGCCGTCGACCGGTTGCGGTACCCGTCGACCGACGGCACCGAGGTCGCCCTGTTCTGCCTGCGCCGGGCCGACGTCTCGCCGTCACCGGCGACGCCGACGATCCTCACCGGCTACGGCGGGTTCGGCATCACCATGAGCCCGGCCTACTCCCCCGACGCCGTGGCCCACGCCGAGGGCGGCGGGGTCTGGGCCGTCGCCTGCATCCGGGGCGGCGCCGAGGAGGGCGAGGCGTGGCACCGGGCCGGCCAGCGGGCCCGCAAGCCCCAGGTCTTCGCCGACTTCGAGGCCGCCGCCGACTGGCTGGTCGAGACCGGGCGCACGGGGCGCCAGCACCTGGCCATCCGGGGCGGGAGCAACGGTGGGCTGCTCGTCACCGCCGCCCTCACCCGGCGGCCCGATCTGTGCGCGGCGGTGCACTCGGCCGTCCCCCTGTGCGACATGGTCCGCTTCCCCCGCTTCCGCATCGCCCGGCTGTGGGTGCCCGAGTACGGCGACCCCGAGCAGGCCGAGGACCTGGCCTGGCTGCTGTCGTACTCGCCCTACCACCACGTCGTCGACGGCACCCGCTACCCCGCCGTGCTGATCACGACGGGCGCCGAGGACTCACGGGTCGACCCGCTCCACGCCCGCAAGATGGCGGCCCGGCTCCAGCAGGCCGCCCCGCCCGACGGCCCGCCCGTGCTGCTCCGCGTCGAGCGGGGTGCCGGCCACGGCCAGGGCAAGCCCTCGTCCCGCCGGGCCGAGGAGGGCGCCGACGTCCTCGCCTTCCTCCACGCCGTGATCTCGAGCTGACCGCTCGCTAGCGGAGGGGCCAGGCCTCGGGCTGGAAGGCCAGACCGGCGGCGACGACGCCGATGCAGACCAGGAGGAGGACGACGCTGGGGAGCGTGGGCCGGCCCCGCGGGAGGAGCCGGCGGGTGACGGCGTCGAGGGCGACGTGGCTGCGGAAGCCGGGCCCGCCCCGGGCGATCGAGAGGGCCAGGATGCCGGCGGCCACCAGCCCGGTGGCCCGCAGGACCCAGGGCCCGGCGGCGTCGAGCGAGTCGAAGGCGTCGGTGCCGAACCACAGGCAGAGGCCCACGGCCAGCACCAGGAGGGCGCCCAGCGAGCGGACCACGCCGAGGGCGACGTTGCGGACCCACCACAGCGGCCACCACGCCGGGTTGCGGTGGGGCTGGAGGACGCGGTCGCCGACGGTCGCCAGGACCGGCGCCGCCCCGAGGCCGAGGATGACGACGAGCGTGGCCGGCTGGGCGCTGGCCAGGGCGGTGGCGGCCAGCCCGAGCGGCAGGGTCACCCAGCGGCGACCGCCGGGCACCGCGCCGGCGGCCAGGTCGAGTCGCTCCCCGGGGCTGAGGGGCTCCGGGCGGACAGCCCGCTCGCGGGGCCACAGGCGGCGGACGGGATGCTCGGCGTCGTCGCCCACCGACACCGGGACGGGGGCCGGCACGACCCACGATCCGCCGACGGGGCCGACGCCGGCAAGGGCGGGGCCGGCGGTGTCCACCTTGGCCAGCGACGGGGTGCTGCGGATCGACGGGATCGACGGGATCGGCGACACCACCTCGGTGGCGGGGTCGTCCCCACCGGCTCGCTTCGAGCTCATCTCCGTCACCCGCTCTCCGGCATCGCGGGGCCTCGCGGCGTCGGGGACGCCGAGTCGAGGCGACCGCCCGATCGCATCCACGCCCGGACCGTACTCCCTGACGACGTCGGTCGGGACGTCGGGAGGGCCCACGGTGGGGGCGTCCGGGTCCCCCGCGACCGCGGCGGCGACCGGCGGCGCGCCGGCGGGCTCGACCACCTCCGTCGCCGGGACGACGTCGGGCGACGGCCGGGCCGGGCCGTTCGGCGGCGTGGTCGGGTCGTCGCGCAGATCGACCAGGTCGGGGGCGCCCAGGCCCTCGACGGCGATGCCGAGACGGTCGAGGAGCACCGCCACGGTGGCCGGGCGGGCGGCCGGGTCGAGCGCCAGAGCGGCGGCTACGGCGTCGCTGGTGCGCCGGGACACCGTGGGGTTGATGCGCCAGAGGGGCGGCAGGTCGTCGTGGTGCGCCCGCTCGCCGGCCGGCGGCGGGGTCTGCCCCGACAGCAGACGGTGGAGGGTCGCCCCCAGGGCGTAGACGTCGGCCCGGGGCGAGAACCGGCCGCTGCCGGCGTGCTGCTCGGGCGGGGCGTAGCCCGGCGTGACGATGCGGGTCATCATCGTCGAGCGGTCCATGGCGAAGGGGCGGGCCAGGCCGAAGTCGATCAGCACCACCCGGCCGTCGGGGGTCCGGACCAGGTTGGACGGGCTGACGTCGCGGTGGAGCACGCCGGCCAGGTGCACGGCGGCCAGGGCGTCGGCCGCCTGCGCGGCGACGTCGAGCGCCTCGGGCTCGGTGAACGGGCCCTGCCGGGACCGGAGCTCGGCGGCCAGGGTCCGCCCCTCGATCCGCTCCAGCACCAGGTAGGCGGTGTCGTTCTCCTCCAGCACGGCGAAGATGCGGACGATGTTGGGGTGACCGAAGCGGGCCAGCGTGGTGGCCTCGCGACGGAAGCGCTCGCGGGCCCGGCCGAACGTCGCCGCCTCGTAGCGGGGGACGTCGATGGCGGTGCCGGTGCGCCTCGCTCCCTCGGGGAACAGCTCCTTGACCGCCACCGGGCGCTCGAGACGCAGGTCGGTGGCGGCGTAGGTGATGCCGAAGCCGCCCCGGCCCAGCACCCCGTCCACCCGGTAGCGACCCTCACCGAGGGTGGTCCCCGCCGGCAGCGGGACCCCGACGGCGCCGTCCAGGCGATCCGCGGACGTCCGTGTATGACGGCCACGGAGCGTGTCGTCAGACAGGGCGGAGGCCACCGTCAGAGGTTAGACCCTGCAGCCGGCGATCGGTAGGGCGAGGACGGGGGCAGGACCCCCCGACGTCAGGGCCGGCCGCCCTCGTCCGGATCCTCGCCCGCCGGGGGGCCGTCGGGCCGGTCGTCCCCCTCGGCCTCGGCCTGCGAGGCATCGAGGATCTCGTCCAGCTCCATGGGCGCCATCGCCAGGTCCAGAGCAGCCCAGATCGTCCGGGCGAAGGGATAGAAGAGGACCGGCACCACGACGGCGATCACCGTGCCGGCCACGAGGAACGGCACCGCCGAGGCGTCGGGGTGGCTGCCCAGCCACAGCGCCACGCCCATCACCATGACGAAGAGGACGGCGATGACGACGCCGAAGTTCACCAGGTAGACGCCGGTGAAGTAGCCCTCCTCGCGGACGAAGCGGACCCCGCAGCGCGGGCACCGGTCGCGCATCGACCACCAGGTCCGGAACAGCTTCCCGCCCCCGCACCGGGGGCAGCGTCGGATCAGCCCGCGTCGCAGCATCAGGGCCCAATCGGCCTCGGGCTGGGTCGCGTCGGCGGCGGAGACGTGCACGGGCATGGCGGTCCTCTCCCCCATTCGACACCGTCAGCCACCACCCTGGCGAGTCGTATCGATCCGACGACGCTCCGTCGCCGTGAGCGCGAACTCACCCACACTCTGTGAGATTTCTCTGGACACGAAGAGTGGTCGTGATCTAGTATTGGCCACAGAAAGTGGTCGGAGCCCAAGATCCGGTCACTGTCCAGGAGACAGAACCCATGAAGACGCTGCCCAAGATCCTCACCACCGCCCTGGCCGGCGCCCTGGCGCTGGGGGCCACCACCCTCGGCGCCACCCCCGCCGGAGCCGCCCAGGCGGGTGTGACCCACCCCGTCGTGGTCAACACCAACCCGGTCGACACCACGCCCCACGTCCTCGACGGCGAGACCCACACCGTCCTCGACCTCGGCTCCCGGGTCCTGGTGGGCGGGGCGTTCAGCCAGGTCAAGCGGTGGAGCAAGCCCGAGGTCTTCACCCGGAACAACCTCTTCGCCTACGACAAGGCCACCGGCATCGTCGACCCCGCCTTCGCCCCGCAGCTGAACGGCAAGGTCACCGCCCTGCTCCTCGCCGCCGACGGCAAGGTCTACGTCGCCGGGCAGTTCAAGAACGTGGGGGGCGTCGCCGGCATCTCGTACCTCATCAAGGTCGACCCGGCCACGGGCGCCGTCGTCCCGGCCTTCGCCCCCGCCATCAACGGCATGGTGTACGACATCCAGCTGGCCAACGGGAAGCTCTACGTGGGCGGCACCTTCACCAAGGTGCGCAACATGGTCCGCAGCAACTTCGCCGTCATCGATCCGATCACGGGCAAGCCCGGCACCGCGGACGTCGCCTTCACCACCGCCACCACGGGCACCACCCGGGTCATGCGGTTCGACGCCACCCCCGACGGCCGCAAGCTCGTCGTCATCGGCAACTTCACCAAGGTCGGCGGCCAGACCCACCAGAATGCCGCCGTCCTCGACCTCACCGCCGCCGGGGGCGCCACCGTCAAC
>DASYLG010000170.1:0-5414 GCA_036009685.1 Iamia sp.
CTCGACGGTGAGCCCGCCGGCCAGCGCCGAACCTTCGAGGCCGACGGCGTGACGCAGGATCTCGGCCCCGGTCAGGCTGGTGGTCGTGGCCCGGTCGGCCAGCGCCGCCGCCGCCTCCTTCAGGTCGGCCCGGTCGAGCTCGACCCAGCGACCCCGGGACCGCACCAGCGGGCGGGCCTCAGCGGCCAGACGGGCGACCTCGGCGGCGGTCAGCTCGACATCGTCGAACAGCGCCGTCCAGCGCACGTTGCTGAGCTGGTGGGCCCCGACGACCGTCTCACCGGTGGGCTCGGTGAACATCTTGAGCCCGGCCGACGGCTTGCGGCGCGACAGCGGCGGCACCTGGACCTCGAAGCCGGCGGCCTCGAGGGCGGAGCCGGTGATCGTCATCAGCTCCCACGCCTCGTCCTGGCTCAGGTACACCTGGCCCCGGCGGCGCCCGCCGGGCCGGAGCAGCACGTCGTAGAGCCGCTCGAGCCGGGCCAGCTCGTCACCGAGGGCCTTGGTGTCCTTGCCGTCGACCAGGGCGACCTCGATGTCGAGGAGGTTGCCCTCGGCCCCCATGCCCAGGACCCGGAGGAACCAGGCGTCGCCCTTGTCGGGCGGGTCCAGCTGGACGACGAGCGTCGGCCGGTTGGGGTTGACGACGGCCTTGGTCCAGCGCTGGAGCCGCTTCGACACCTCGGCGCCGGCGGCGACGGGCGCCTCGAACGTCGAACCGTCGAGCCGGGTGATCACGGCCTCGGCCACCGACAGGGCGTTGCGGGTGACGGGCGGCGGCGCCGGCAGGTCGAGCCGGCCGGCGGCGTCGCTGGCCACGGCGTCGACCACGGCGGCCAGCACGTTGCGCGTGAGGGTCTTGGGCTCGGCGTTGCCCAGGGCGATGATCGGCCCCGGCATGGCCTCGGCCAGATGGCTGACGGCGGCCTCGTCGACCACGGCCGGCACCCAGCGGACGTTGAGCTCGAGGGCGTCGGAGTCCGACCGGCCCTCGCTGCGGAGGCTGGGCACGGTCCGGCCCTGGGCGACCAGGCGCACGGCCTCGATGGCCACCCGGCCGAGCCAGGTGACGCTGGCGCCCAGGCCGTCGCCGCCCTGCCCGCCGCCGACGGCGACCAGCCAGCCCAGCGACTCCTCGATCGGGATCGACAGGGCCTCGGCGTGGATGCCGCCCGGCAGCCGGACGCCGGGGTGGACCTTCCAGCCCATGGCCGGGGCGCCGGTGGCCTCGATGCGGTCGGCCAGCTCGTCGTTGTCGGCCGGGGGGACGCCGGGGCCACCGGCCCACAGCACGATCTCGCCGGCCGACCAGGAGGCCTGGAGCCGGACCTCGCCCGCCGGGTCGGCCACCAGCCCGGCGGCGGCGGAGACGGCGGCCCGGGTCATGAGGTCGTAGGTCGACTCCAGCAGGGCCAGGTCGGTCTCGAAGTCGGACACCACCAGCGCCCGTTCGGCGCCCTTGAGCTGGCGGGCGGCGTCGAGCCGGTCGTCGGTGTCGTCGATGAGCCGCTCGACGGCGCGCAGGTGCCCGGCCGGGTCGGCCTCCAGCAGCGCCCGCTGCTCGTCGCTTGCTCTGCCCTCGACAGCGGCCCAGACGGCCGCCTCGAAGGCTCTCGTGGCGTCTTCCATGGATGTGGACGGCGTTCCCAGCGCCGGCCCCGAGCCGATGCGGCTCCGGGGGACTCTCTGGTCCGAGGTCTCGGAGGGACCTGCTCGGAGGCCTTTGGGGCCTGGCCACCGAACCGTCTCCACCGCCCGCGAGCGGGACTTCGGACCTTTGCACCCTACCGCACGACGTGCACCGGTGGTGACGCCTGGCGGGTGTGACGTCGGCCACGTGGGGGTGCGGCCCGGGGGCATGGCATCCTCGGGGCCATGTTCACGCACCTGGACCACGTCGGCATCGCCGTCCCCGACCTCGACGCGGCGCTGGACCTCTACGCCAAGACCTTCGACCTGCACTCGGTCCACGAGGAGGTCAACGAGGAGCAGGGGGTCCGCGAGGCCATGCTCGCCATCGGCGACTCGGGCTCGTGCATCCAGCTGCTGGCCCCCCTGCGGCCCGACTCCCCCATCGGGAGGTTCCTCGACCGCCAGGGCCCGGGCATCCAGCAGATGGCCTACCGGGTGGAGGACATCGACGCCGTCAGCGCGACCCTCCGGGAGCGGGGCGTGCGGCTGCTCTACGAGGAGCCCAAGAGCGGCACGGCCGGCTCGCGGGTGAACTTCATCCACCCCAAGGACGCCGGCGGCGTGCTCGTCGAGCTGGTCGAGCCCGGCACAGACCCGCACTAGATCCGGTCCACCCGCCTTCGGCCCGCCCAGCCACCCGCCCTTCCACCCGCACGGGTGAGATCCGGGACCTCCCGATCCGGGTCCCGCGGCCGATGAGCACCCCATGTCCCGTGGGAACGTCGCGCCTGACGCCGTGAGGGCGCGGGCCCCGGGCGGCCTGGGCCAGGTGCACCTCTCGCGCCTCGCCCAGCTGGCCGTCGCGGTGACCAGCGACGCCATCATGGCGCTCGACCACGAGGGCCGGTTCACCTTCCTCAACGACGCCGCCGAGATCCTCCTCCGCCGGCCCCGGATGGGTCTCCTGGGCAGCCAGATCTGGGAGGCCTTCCCCGAGCTGCAGCGCACCGAGCTCGGCACCCGCTACGTCGAGGCGACCGGCACCGGTCAGGCCATCACCTTCGAGTCGTACCACGGCACCAACGACCGGTGGTACGAGATCCGGCTCTTCCCGTACGACGGCGGGATCGTGATCTTCTGCCGCGACATCGCCGAGCGTCGCCGGGTGGAGGTCGCCCGGGAGGACCTGACCCGCACGACGACGTCGATCCTCCACGCCCTGCCGATCCCCACCGTGCTCCTGTCCGCCGACGGGGCCATCCGCCGGGCCAACCAGGCCTGGGAGGAGATCGACCTGCCGCCCGACTCCCCCCTCGCCGGCGCGGACGCCAACTACTTCACCTCGCTCGTGGCCACCATCGCCGCCGGCCTGGACGAGGGTCGGACCCGGCTCCTTGATGACCTGCGGGCCCTCGTGGCCGGCGAGCGCCGCCTGGTCTCCCACGACCTCTCCGTGCGGCGCGAGGGCGAGAGCCGCTGGACCCAGATCCAGGCCACCCGGGTCGAGGGGTCCGACGACATCGTGGTGACCCACCTCGACGTGACCGACCGGGTCAACGCCGCCGACGTCGAGGCCCAGCGGGCCCGGCGCGACGACCTCACCGGCCTGCCCAACCGGATGCGTCTCCTGGAGGCGCTCCAGGCCCGGCTGCACGCCCGCCACGTCAACCCCCTCGCCGTCCTGTTCCTCGACCTGGACGGGTTCAAGACGGTGAACGACTCGCTCGGCCACGACGTCGGCGACCAGCTCATCCGGGACGTGGCCGCCAAGCTCCTCGCCGTCGCCACCGACGGCGAGCTGCTGGCCCGTCTCGGCGGCGACGAGTTCGTGCTGGTCGTCGATGCCGACACCGCTCCCGAGCGGGCCGAGGCCGTGCGCCAGGCCCTGCGCGGCCCGTTCGACGTGGCCGGGCTGCGGCTGCCGCTGTCGGTCAGCGTGGGCATCGCCCGCGCCGGACCCGACCACGACCGGCCCGAGGACGTCCTGCGCGACGCCGATGCCGCCATGTACGCGGCCAAGGCCTCGGGCCGGGACCGCAGCCACGAGTTCACCTCCGACCTGCGGGTCCGGGCCCACGACCGGCTCGAGGTGGTCGAGGGGCTCGGCCGGGCCCTGCGCCACGACGAGCTGGAGCTGCACTACCAGCCCATCGCCGACCTCCGCACCGGTGCCGTCGACGGCGTCGAGGCCCTCATGCGCTGGCGCCACCCCCGGCGCGGGCTGCTGGCGCCCGCCGCCTTCATCCCCGCCGCCGAGGAGACCGGGCTGATCGTCGACATGAGCCGCTGGGCCCTGCACGAGGCCGCCCGCCAGGCCCAGGAGTGGCGGGGCGTCGGCCTCCACCTGGCCGTGGGCGTGAACATCAGCGCCGAGCACTTCACGACCGGGACCCTGGTCAGCGATGTCGTCGACACCCTGGAGGCGACAGGGCTCATGGCCTCGTGCCTGTACCTGGAGCTGACCGAGACGAGCATCGCGCGCAACTACACCGAGGCCGTGCGCCAGCTCCACGCCCTCCGGGAGATCGGCGTCCGCATCGCCATCGACGACTTCGGCTCGGGCTACTCGTCGCTCACCCGACTGGCGTCGTTCCCCGTCGACGAGATCAAGTTCGACGGCCACCTCCTCCGCCAGTGCGACGACTCCCGCGAGGCCACCGTGCTCCGCAGCATCGTCCAGGCCGTCGTGGCCGTGGCCAAGGCCATCGGTGTGGAGACGCTCGCCGAGGGCATCGAGACCGACGCCCAGCGCCACGCCGCCATCGAGATGGGCTGCCGCCGCGCCCAGGGCTTCCTCATCTCGAAGCCGTTGCCCGCCCCCCAGCTCCTCCCGCTCCTCACCCGGCCGTAGGGCGACCCGCCCGGCCATGATGGGTCGATGGAGCTGAGCGACGTGATGCGGACGACGGCGGCGGTGCGGGCGTTCACCGACGACCCGGTGCCGCCCGAGGTCCTCCACCGGATCCTCGACGACGCCCGCTTCGCCCCCAGCGGCGGCAACCAGCAGGGCTGGCACGTGACCGTCGTGCGGGATCCGGAGATCCGGCGCGAGCTCGCCCGGCTCAGCGCCGGGGTCTGGAACCGCTACCTGTCCGAGCAGGCCGCCGGCTACCGGGCCTTCAGCGTCGTCGACCCGGCGCCCCCGGACACCCCTCGGGACCCCGACCTCCCCACCCACGCCATGCTCGACGCCATCGAGACGGTGCCCGAGGTCCTGGTGGTCTCGGTCGACCTGCGGGTCCTGGCCGTGACCGATCGCGACCTCGACCGGCCGTCGGTCATCGGCGGGGCGTCGATCTACCCGTTCGTGCACAACATCCTGCTGGCCGCCCGCAACCAGGGCCGGGGCGGTGTCCTCACCACCTTCCTGGTCGCCGAGGAGCCCGCCGCCGCCGAGCTGCTCCACCTCCCCCGCGGCCACGCCCTCGTGGCCATGATCGGCCTCGGCACCCCGGTCCACCAGCCCACGAAGCTGACGCGCAAGGCCGTCGAGGAGTTCACCACCATCGACCGCGTCGACGGCCTCCCCCTCACCCCACCGAGCTGATCACCCGCGGGGAGGCCCACGAGGTGCCTGGCACCTCGTGGGCCTGCGCCCCTGGTCAGAGCGGGTTGGTGATGGCGCCGGTCTCGGCACCCTGGACGAGGCGGGCGTACTTGCCCAGGACGCCGCTGGGGTAGCGCGACGCCGGGGCCGACCAGCCCTCGCGGCGGCGGGCCAGCTCGGCCTCGTCGACCAGCAGGTCGAGCCGCTTCTCGCGGACGTCGACCAGGACGGTGTC
>DASYLG010000171.1:0-2412 GCA_036009685.1 Iamia sp.
GCCCGCTCCTCGATCTCGGCCTGGATGCGGTCCCGCCCGCCGTCGACGGGCCAGACGACGGGGGCGGTGGTCGTCGAGCGGCCCACGGCCGCGGCCATGGCCCGGGCGAGGGCGGCGTTGTCGGCCACGAGGACCGACCCCTCCATGGCCTCGACCTGGTGGCCCAGCCCGCCGACGTCGGTGGCGATGACGTGTCGGCCGAAGAGGGCGGCCCGCTCGGCCACGCTCGAGGACCAGATGTGGCGGTAGGGGAGGACGACGGTGTCGGCGGCCACGATCCAGCGGTCGAACATCTCGTCGCTGACGAACCCGAGGTGGAGGTGGATGCCGGGCTCGCGGCCGGCGATGGCGCGCAGCTCGGCGGCGTGGTCGCGGGCCTGCTGGTCGGTGACCCGGACGGAGCCGACGATGTCGAGCCGGGCCCCGGCGGCGGCCAGGCCGGTGAAGGCCCGGGCGGCCCGGTCGAAGCCCTTGTGGGGCTGGACGAAGCCGATGCAGAGGAAGACGTGCTCGTCGGCCGGCAGGCCCAGCGAGGCCCGGGCCTGGGCCCGGTCGGCGGTGGTGCGGGGCTCGAAGTCGACGCCGTGGTCGAACAGCTCGACCCGGTCGGCGGGGACCCGGAAGCCCTCGACCAGCTGGTCGCGCTGCTCGGTGGAGTGGACGGTGATGAGGTCGGCGCCGGCCAGCATGAACCGGGTCGCCCACGCCGTCTTCTCGTCGTGGGCCCAGCTGTGGTCGATCTCGTGGAGGCGCAGCTCGACGTGGGGGAGGGCGCGGAAGGCGGCGCCGTAGGCGAGCGCGGTGTCGAGCCGGCTCCCGGCCGTCGGGGGCAGCCGGTAGATGACGTCGGGGTGGAGGTGGAGGATCACCCGGTCGAAGCGGCGGCCGAGACGGGTCAGCAGGCGGGCGCCGGCCCGCCCCCGCAGGTCGCCGTGGTGGTGGGCGGCCGACGGCTTGGTCGACAGCACCTCGACGTGGTGCCCGGCCCGGCGGAGACGGCGGACCTGCTGGAGGGCGTAGGCCCCGATCCCGTCGCGCCACGGCGCGTACGGCGTGACGACGAGGATCCGATCGGACCACGAGGTGCCTGGCACCTCGTGGTCCTCCGACGCCGTCATGCCGGGAACCATTCGTCGAGGGTCTCTTCCATGCGGTCGAGCGTCACCGGCCAGGTGTAGTGGTCGAGGACGTACTGGCGGCCGGGGGCGGCGAGGGCGGCGGCCTGGTCGGGGGCCTCGGCCACGAAGCGCAGAGCCTGCTCGAGCTCGGCCGGGTCGGAGTAGGTGAGCCCGGCGCCGGCCCGGTCGACGTGCCAGCGCACGACGTCGCTGGCGCCGTTGGCGATGACGAGCGTCCCGGCCAGCCACGCCTCCATGATCGTGCGGGAGAAGCTCTCCAGCGCCGAGGGCTGGACGTAGGCGGTGGCCGCGGCGATGACGTCGTCGCGGGTGCGGTCGTCGACGAAGCCCAGGTCGTGGACCCGATCGGCCACGTCGGCGGGCGGCTCGACGGGCCCGACGCCGTAGGTCACGAGGTGGAGGTCGAGGTCCTCCTTGCGCACCGCCTCGGCGAAGCCGTGGAGCAGCCCCTCCCATCCCTTGGCCCCCTCCCGGCGGCCGCCGTAGACGACGAAGGGCGTGGCGCCCAGCCCGAGCTGGCGGCGGATCCGCTCCGGGTCGTAGCCCTCCGGCACGCCGACGCCCTCGCCGACGATGCGGGTCTGCGGCGGCGGCGTGCTGATGCGGCGGTAGAGCTCGAGCTCGGGCTCGGTCTGGAGCCACACGCCGGCCGAGCCGGTGAAGAGGGGCTCGAACAGCTCCATGCGGGCGTAGGGCTCGTCGTGGAGGCACGGGCGCAGGAGGGTGCGCTCGGGGGCGATGCCGGCCGTGGCGAAGGTCGTCCAGAACATGTAGGGCGAGACGACGATGGCCCGGTAGGTCTCGGCCGTGTCGAGGACGTGGTGGAACAGCTCGGGCCAGCGGGGCCCGTCGTTCATCCACGCCTCCTGCTCGGCCAGGCCGGGCCTGTCGCCCGCCTGCATCATGGCCTCGACCCGGGCCCGCTCCTCGCCCGAGGTGTCCTTCACGACGGGGAAGCGGGTCACCCGGACCTCGGCGCCCGTGGCGGTGCGGTCGATCGCCGCCCCTGCCGGCTCGGCGTCGGCCCACGTGAAGTGGTCGCGGGCGGTGGTGGTCAGCACGTCGACCGACCACCCCCGGTCGGCCAGGCCGTGGGCCACCTCCCGGATGACGGCCTCGGCGCCGCCGACCACCTCGGGCCCGTAGCGCGGGGGCACGAGGGCGATGCGACGGGGCTCCACGGCCCCTGAAGATAGGTGCCCGGGGGTCCCGTGCCAGACTCGCCCGGTGGACGTCCTGGTCTGTTCCACCCAGGTCCCGCACATGCGCGGCG
>DASYLG010000172.1:0-4556 GCA_036009685.1 Iamia sp.
GCCCGTGGGGCCGGATGTCGGGATCGCTCCACCGTTCGCACTCCCCACGAGGCCAAGCCATGCACGACGACAAGCCCGTCCCGTCGCCGCCCACCCCCTCGCTCCTGACCCGCCGTCACGTCCTGGTCGCGGGCGCCGCCGTCGGTACGACCGTCGCCCTGCGGGGCCTGCCCGCCCTGGCCCAGACCGAGGACGGCTCCACCACCTCGTCGTCGAGCACGACGAGCACCAGCACCAGCACCAGCACCACGACGACCTCGACGACCACCACCACGACGACCGCACCCCCGGCGACCACGGCACCGCCGACCACGACGACACCGCCGGCGACGACGGCACCGGCCATCACCGAGCCGGTCCACCCCCTCGAGGAGCGCAGCGGGGGCCAGACCCGCAGCTTCGACACGCTGCTGGCCGAGAGCCCCGACCGGGGGATCATGTTCCCCGTCTTCCCCAACAGCGCCACCACCTGGACCTCGTCCCAGAACACCTACGGGGCTCCCCGGACGGGCCACCGCCACCAGGGCGAGGACCTCATGAGCCGCAACGCGGCCAAGGGCGCCAAGCTGCTCGCCACCAAGGCCGGCACCGTGGTCGAGCTACGCCACCGCTCGGGGGGCAACTCGCTCTACCTCCGCGGCGACGACGGCTGGTTCTACTGCTACCTCCACATCAACAACGACCGGCCCGGCACCGACGACGCCAGCAACCTGGTCGTCAACACCTGGGGCCCGGGCCTGCGGCAGTTCGCCACCTCCACCACCGCCATGAACGAGGTCGGCGCCCGGGGCTATCGGGTTCGCCAGGGCGAGGTCGTCGCCTACCTCGGCGACAGCGGCAATGCCGAGGGCACCGGCCCCCACCTCCACTTCGAGATCCGCAAGCCGGCCACCGGCACCTTCTCCAGCGAGACCCAGCGGTTGTGGAGTTCGGCCTCGGTCGATCCCCACACCTCGCTCGTCAAGGCCCTGGCCGCCAAGGAATCGGGCCCGGTGCCGCCGGAGGCCTTCCGGCCGTGGGACAGCTCGAAGGACTTCATCACCGCCCAGTACGAGGACTTCCTGGGGCGCACCCCCTCCGCCGGCGACCTCGCCTACTACGGCGAGATGCTCGACTACGGCACCAAGACGCCGGACTGGCTGATGCAGTACTTCCTGGAGTCCGACGAGGGCGACGGCAAGACCCAGTGCATCGCCCGGCTCTACCAGGCCTTCTACCGCCGCCTGCCCGACACCGCGGGCTTCATGTACTGGATGGACGCCCGCCGCAGCGGCACGTGGAGCGTCTACCGCATCGCCGAGCAGTTCGCCCGGGCGCCCGAGTTCGTCGACATGTACGGCACCCTCGACAACGGCGCCTACGTCGACCTCGTCTACCACAACGTCCTGGGCCGGGCCCCCGACGCCGCCGGCAAGCAGTACTGGGTCGACCAGCTCGAGTCCGGGGTCACCCGGGGCCGGGTGATGACCGGGTTCAGCGAGTCGCCCGAGTACAAGGCGGCCCAGGCCCACAAGATGGACGTCGTCGGCTGCTACGGCGTCATGTACAACCGGGTCCCGACCGCGTCGGAGCTGTCGGCGTGGAAGACGCACCTCGACGACGGCGGCTCGGCCCGGGACATGGTCGTCATGCTCCGGATGGACGACGAGTACGCCGAGGCCGCCGACGTCTGAGGCTCCTTGGAGGGCCGCCGGGCCGGCTGCGAGGATGCCGGCCATGGCCGCTCCCACCCCTCCGCCTGCCGATCCCGATCTCGTCACCGAGGCCGTCGAGCTGGCCCGTGCCGCGGGTGACGCCACCCGGCGCTGGTTCCGCCACGCCGACCTGACCGTCGACCGCAAGGGCGACGGCACGCCCGTCACCCAGGCCGACCGCGAGGCCGAGCGCCTGATCCGCTCCGAGCTGGCGGTGCGCCACCCCGACGACGGCGTGCTGGGCGAGGAGGAGGCCGAGACCCCCGGCACGAGCGGGCGACGCTGGATCCTCGACCCCATCGACGGCACCAAGGCCTTCACCCACGGCGTGCCCCTCTACAGCAACCTGCTGGCCGTCGAGGACGAGCACGGCATCGCCGTGGGCGTCATCAACATCCCAGCATTGGGCGAGACGGTGTGGGCCGGGCGGGGACGCGGCTGCCACCTCAACGGCGAGCCGACCCGGGTCAGCGCGGTGGCCTCGATCGACGAGGCGTTCGTCAGCACCAGCGGGTTCTCGCCGTGGTCCGACGAGGCCCTGCTCGCCATCCAGCACACCGGCGCCCACCTGCGCACCTGGGGCGACGGCTACGGCTACGTCCTGGTCGCCACCGGCCGGCTCGAGGCCATGATCGACCCCGTGGCCGAGCTCTACGACCTGGCCCCGATGCCCGTGATCCTGGCCGAGGCCGGTGGCCGGTTCACCTCGCTCGATGGTGAGGACGGCCCGGGCCACGGCAGCGGCATCGCCACCAACGGCCTGCTCCACGAGTCCCTGCTCGCCACCCTGGGCGGCGCCGCCGCGGCCGCCCGCCCCGACGTCCCCCCGGGCTGAGCGTCCGGTGGTCGGGTCCCGACCCCGGATCGGGCGGCGCCAGCCACCACAATGGCCTCCGTGCAACCTCGCCCGTCCCGCGTCCGGCGTGCCCGGCGGCTGGCCGTCGCCGGCGCCGTGGCCCTCGGGTTCGTGGTCCTGACCGCCTCCCCCGCGGCCGCCGACCCGCCCGGCCCCACCGACTACCGCTCCGAGATCGACCAGGTCGTCCCGAAGACCGACGGCGTCACCGCCTCGATCGTGGGCGGCGACGGCTTCCTGCTCATCGAGGTCGACGCCGGCACCACGGTCGAGGTCCCGGGCTACTCGGGCGAGCCCTACCTGCGGTTCCGCGAGGACGGCGTGGTGGAGGAGAACCAGGCGTCGGCCGCGACCTACCTCAACCAGTCGCGCACCCGCACCGATGCCGACCGCGACTACGACCCCGACGCCGAGCCCGACTGGCGCCAGGTGGCCGACGACGGTCGGTGGGCCTGGCACGACCACCGCATCCACTTCATGGGCGGTGACCTGTCCGACGAGACCCGACGGCAGCACGAGGCCGGCGTCGCCTGGGAGGTGCCGATCCGCGTCGACGGCGAGGACGTCCTCATCACCGGCGACTACCGCCTGCTCGACGCCCCCTCGCCCCTCCCCTGGCTCGCCCTGGCCCTGGTGCTGGCCATCGCCGTGGCCCTCGGGCTGGGCCGGCTGCTGCCCGCCCTGCCCGCCGCCGGCGTCACCCTCCTGCTGGCCGGGATCGGCGGGGTGGTCACCGGCATGGCCCAGCGGGGCGAGAGCCCGCCGGGCGCGCCGACCTCGCCCCTGATCGTCATCCTCCCCGCCATCGCCGTGGTCGCCGGGCTCATCGTCGTCATCCAACGGGGTCGGGTGCTGCGCGCCATCGCCGCCCTCGCCGGGGCCGCCGCCCTCGGGGGCTGGGCCGTGGTCCGCATCCAGGTGCTGTGGAAGGCGGTCCTCCCGACGTCGCTGCCGGCCGGCACCGACCGTCTGCTCACCGCCGTGGCCCTCGGGGCCGCCGCCGGCGCCGCCGCGCTGGTGGTCCGCTCGGGGGCCCTGACCCCCGACCTCGACGACCTCGACGACCCGGCACCCGCCGCCGAGGCCGCAGAGCGCGCGTGAATCTGGTCCTTTTGGACCAGAACCTCACTCTCGGTGCTCAACGCCCGACCGAGCGCGCCGATGGAGGTTCGTGCCGGACTCAGGGGACAGCAATCCGGTGGAGCAGCTGGTGGAGGTGCTCCAGAAGGAGCGGGATCGCCTCGAGCAGCTCCGGTACCGGTTCGTCGCCCTCGAGCTGCTGCTCGTCGCCCGTGAGGTCCGTTTCTGGGGCTGGGCCCTCCAGGACCTGAACCGGGCCCGGCTGCGGGTGCGGGAGACCGACCTGATGCGGGCCGCGACCGTCGGCACCATGGACGTCCACAGCGCCCGGGGGGGCGTGGCCTCGCTGCGCGAGGTGGCGTTGGCGACGCCGGTGCCGTGGGCCGGCATCTTGCGCGACCACCACGACAGCCTCTCGACGCTGGTCACCGAGATCGAGCTCCACGCCCACCGGATCGCCGAGGAGGGCCGAGGCTGCCTGTCCGAGCTGGCCCGCACCGGCACCGTCGGGATCCCGGGCGCCCCGGCCGAGGCACCCCGCGTGCTGGTGGGCCGCGCCGACGGCGGTGCCGAGACCCCGGCCCCGCTGCCGGCGCCCGACCCGGCGACCCGGCTCCGGGCCCCGGGCCAGGCCGACGACCTCGACCCGGTGAGCATCGAGTGCCTCCTGAGCGACGTGATCGCCGGCGGCGGCCGCATGCGCATCCCCGCCCTCCTCGCCTTCCTCCGCTGAGCCCGGCGAGGCCGCCTGTCGAAGCAAGCGCGACGCAGACGACGCTTGCCCGCGACCCGACGGGATCTCCCGCGACATCCGGCCGCCCGGCGCAGCCGCTGGGGGGTGTGGGGGGCGCAGCCCGCCACAGAGGAGTCGTGTCTGCGAGGAACGAGCCGACCGACTCCGGGAAGGTGTTCGGCCCCGAGCGAAG
>DASYLG010000173.1:0-14516 GCA_036009685.1 Iamia sp.
TTGGTGATCTCACCGGCCCAGTAGGCGATGTCGCCGGGGGAGCCGGTCCGGCCCAGCACGTCCTGGTAGAGGCCCTGGACGTAGCCGGCGTTGGTGCTGCTGTGGTCGCCGAAGTACTCGGAGCTGGCGTAGAGCTGCACCTCGAGGCCGACCGTGCCCGAACCCAGGGCCGTCACCGCGCTGGTCAGCTCGGGGCCGGTCGGGACCCGGTCGAGGATCAGGTCGTAGACGAGGTGGGCGTAGATCCCCTTGCCCTCGGTCGAGGTGATGACGCTGGTGGCCATCTGGCCCCGGGTCGTCCCGTTGGCCATCAGGGCCACGTTCCACGCCAGCTCGTCGCCGTCCGGGCCGCGCCCGAGGAAGTCGGAGTAGAGCCGGATGATGAACTCCTCGTTGGTGGCCGCCGACGCCGGCGCGACCGGCAGGGCCATCACCAGTCCGAGGGCCACCAGGGCCGCGACGAGCCAGAGCTTCATGGTGTGCATGTTCGTTCCCCTTCTGCGCTCAGTGCGTCGGACCGTCGGTCCACGCCTGATACAGGTTGTAGAAGGCCCTGCCCTGGTAGCTCGTCGGGCAGGTGGCGCCCGCCTTGTTGAGGGAGACGCCGAGGTCGTAGATGCACCGGACGCCGGTGACCTTCCACTGCTTGAACTTCGAGCAGTCGCCGGCGTCGTAGAAGCGCAGGGTGACCGTCCGGCCGTGGGAGAGCTTCCCCGCTCTGACGTAGCAGTCGGCGCTCGGGCTGACGAACACCGTCGTCCCACCGTCGAAGACATCCGATGAGATGCCCCACATGGTCGGGTAGTGCGCGCTCCCCGTGGGCGGCCAACAGCCGCCGAGCATCAGGACCGCCACGGTCATCGCCGCCAGCCCGCCGAGACGACGCACCCCGCGTCGCCGAGCTCGATCTCCCGCCATCGTCACCCTCCCGTGATCGGGTTCGACCATGGCACAGGTTGCCAAGTAGGTCAAGGGTCACATCCGGATCCGTCGGTCCTGCCGGCGGGACCAAGATGGGGGACGTGAGCGAACCTCCGAGTCCCGACGTGACCCCGGCCGTGCTCGACCTCACCGCCGTGCGGGAGGACTACCAGGCCGCCGGGCTCCGACGGGCCGACCTGGCAGCCGATCCGCTCGACCAGTTCCGGGCCTGGTACGCCGAGTGGGAGGCCATCGACCCCTTCGACCCCGCCGCCGTGGCGCTGGCCACGGCGACGGCGGACGGGCGCCCGTCGGTGCGGTTCGTCCTCGTCCGCCGGGTCGACCACGGCTTCTGCTTCTTCACCGACACCACCAGCCGCAAGGGCGAGGAGCTGGCCGCCAACCCGCAGGCGGCGCTCTGCTTCGGGTGGATCCCGCTCAGCCGCCAGGTGCGGGTCGTGGGCAGGGTCGAGCGGCTGGGGGCCGACGAGGTCGACGCCTACTGGGAGGCCCGCCCCCACGGCAGCCGGGTGTCGGCGGCGGCGTCGGCCCAGAGCCAGCCCGTCGCCGACCGGGCCGCCCTCGAGGCCCGCCGGGACGAGGTGGCGGCGTCCGTGGGCGACGGTCCCGTCGAGCGGCCCGACGGCTGGGGCGGCTATCGCCTGCATCCCGACGAGGTCGAGGTGTGGCAGGGCCGGGCCGACCGGCTCCACGACCGCTTCCTCTACACCCGCGTCGGTGACACGTGGTCGCTCCAGCGGCTGATGCCCTAGCGAGGGATCACGACGTCCGGGACCGGCCTCCGGAGCGGACCACCACGACCAGGGCGACGATGGCGACGAACAGGGCCAGCACCAGCCCCAGCTCGACCCCGCCGATGTCCTGCACGCGGGCCGAGATCTCGGTCGACCAGCCCGTGACCCGGTCGATGATCGGGTCGTCGGGCGCCCGGCTGTCGAGGCGGAGCTCGGCCAGGCCGTACCAGACGAGGTAGAGCCCGGTGAACAGGAGGAGGGCGCCCGACACCCGGCTGACGTGGGCCGAGACCCGGCGGGCCACCGATGCCAGCGAGCCCCGGGCCAGCGCCACCGACACCGACAGGGCGACGAGCACGAGGGCGAAGCCGACGGCGAACCCGCCCAGGTTGGCTAGCCCGGCGCCCCAGCTCTGGCCGAAGGTGGTGCTCACCTGGATGATGAAGACGGGCAGGGCGCACGACACCGACACCACCGCGTACGACGCCCCGTAGACGACCATGGCGGCGACGCCGCGGCTGCCACCGCCGCTCCGGTCGACACGGGGGAGCGGCACCTTCAGGGTGCGCCCGGCCACGAGGGCGAGGCCGAGCCCGGCCAGTGCCAGCCCGACGACGGGGGTGATCCAGGGTGTGATCTCCTCGACCTGGGCCGAGGCGGCGGTGGCGAGGAGCCCGAGGAGGCCGAAGACGACGACGAACCCCGCCGCCACCGAGAGGGCGACCACGACGGCGCGGGCCACCGCCGCCCCGGCCGGCTGGCGGTCGTCGTCGCCGGTGATGAACCACCCGAGGTAGGCCGGGAGCATCGGCAGGGCGCACGGGTTGACCGTGGCCAGCATCCCGGCGGTGAAGGCCACGGCGATGCGGGCGTCGCCCATCAGCCGCACTCCCCGGCGCCGAGCGACTGGTTGAGCAGCGACTGGTTGATCTTCTCGCACAGCCGCTCGGCCGAGATCTCCCGCTTCGAGACGTCGACGATGGTGCCGTCGGCGTCGATCAGGAACGTGGTGGGGAACGTGGTGACCTCGAGGGCCCGGCCCAGAGCGCCGTCCTCGTCGCGCACCAGGTCGTAGGTGACGCCGGTGCGGGCCACCATCTCGGTGGCCGCCTCGGGGGCGTCGTTGACGTTGACCCCGAGGAAGGCGACCTGGTCGCCCAGCGACTCGTGCACCCGCTGGAGGTCGGGCATCTCCTCGACGCAGGGCACGCACCACGAGCCCCAGAAGTTCACGACCACGGGCTGGCCCCGGTAGTCCGCGATCCGCACGTCGTCGCCCCCGCCCAGACGGGCCAGGACGAGATCCGGGGCCTCCTCGGCCGGGACCAGCGTGCCCTCGGTGGCCGGCTCGTCGCCGTCGTCGGCGGTCACCCGGCTGGTGACGAACCCGGCGAGCAGGGCGGCGATCACGGCGACGAGGGCGCAGATGGCCAGCGTCCGCCCGTCGAGTGGCCGGCGCCGGCCGGACCCGTCCGCCGGAGCGTCGTCCTCGCCGTCGGCCGCGTCGACATCACCTTCGTCGTCGGCCATCCCGGGAGGCTAGGGGTGCGCCCCCACCGCCATCCATGCGGGGCCGCCTCAGGGGGGCGGGAGGAGGAGGGTGGTGAGGTCGCGGGCGCGCTGCTCGGCGTGGGCCTGCAGGCGGGCCGGTTCGATCAGGCTCGACTCGATCATCAAGGTGACGAGCGTGGCCGCCACCGTGCGGGCCGCCACGTCGACCGGGACCACCAGCTCGGGGAACAGGCGGGGGAGGGTCTCGCGCAACCCCGACTCCAGCGTCGTCAGCAGCTCGCCGCCGACCTCGCGGGCGGTGCCGTCGCCGTGGATCGCCTCGGTGAGCAGGAGCCGCCAGATGGTGGCCTCGGCCAGGGCGCCGTCCCACATGTCGACGATCAGGGCGGTCAGCCGCTCGGCCGGCGGCAGGCGGAGGTCGGGGACGGGCATGGCCTCGATCTGGGCCCCATAGCGGCGCTCCTCGATCACGGCCCGCAGCAGGGCGTGCTTCGAGGGGAAGTAGTGGTAGAGAGCGGCCACGTTGAACCCGCAGGCCGAGGCCAGGGCCCGCATGCTCGTGGCCGACGCGCCCCGCTCGGCCATGAGGTCGAGGGCCGTGTCGAGGATGCGCTCGCGCTGCCCGTAGCTCGGCCTCGGGGCCGACGTGAGGCTCACGACGCCGCCGGGTTGGAGACCGGGGTGAACACCGCCGGCAGCCGGTCGATGCCGACGACGAGCGTCGAGCGGTTGCGATCGATGGTCGTGGGGTCGGCGGCCCGGACGTCGGGCAGCCGCTCCAGCAGCGCCTCGAACACCAGCTTGACCTCGAGCCGGGCCAGGTTGGCGCCCAGGCAGAAGTGGGTGCCGGCGCCGAAGGCCAGGTGGTCGTTGGGCGTGCGGTCGACCACGAAGTCGTCGGGCCGGGCGAAGACCCGGTCGTCGCGGTTGGCCGACTGGTAGAGCATCAGCACCCGGTCGCCGACCCCGATGCGTTGGCCGTGCAGCTCGTGGGCCTCGGTGCAGGTGCGCATGAAGGTCATCACCGGCGTGGTCCAGCGGACGATCTCCTCGACGGCGGAGTCGATGAGCGTGGGGTCGGCCAGGAGCTTGTCGCGCTCGTCGGGGAACAGGCTGAGCGCCAGCAGCCCGCCCGAGATGGCGTTGCGGGTGGTCTCGTTCCCGGCCACCAGCAGCAGGGTGAGGAACATGAGCAGCTCGTCGTCCTGCAGGGTGCCCTCGCCGTACAGCTCGCCCGTCTTCACGTCCTTGTGCAGCCCGCCCTCGTCGTGGGCCTGGGTGAGGATGCCGATGATGTCGTCGGTGGCCTCGCCGTGGCGCTCGCCGATGAGGCCGACGACCATCTCGGCGAACTCACCGAAGGCCACCGCCGCGGCGTGGAGCTCGGGGGCATCGCCCTCGTGGCCGTCGCCCGCCATCATGGCGTCGGACCAGCGGTACATGCGGTCCCGCTCGGTCGGGTCGAGGCCCATCAGCTCGCTGATGACGATGAGCGGGACGTGGGCCGCGAACTCGGTGACGAACTCGATCTCGCCCCGGTGCTGGACCTCGTCGATCAGCCGGTGGGCCAGGTCGCGGATGTGGGGGGCGATCTCGCGGACCCGGCGGGGGGTGAAGCCCCGGTTGATGAGGCGCCGCTGGCGGGTGTGCTCGGGATCGTCGAGGGCGATGAGCGACATGTCGGCCGCCACCTTGGGCCGGACCCCCTGCGCCGCCGACCACACGTCGGCGCGGCGCGACACCTCGAAGACGTCGGCGTGCCGGCTGACGACCCACAGGTCGTTGACGGTGTCGCGGTAGAGCGGGGCCTCGTCGCGGAGCCAGCGGTACGTGGCCCACGGATCGTCGTAGAGGTCCGGGGCGAGGATGTCGATGTCGCGGGTCGTGACGGCGGCCATGGCGTCATGGTGCTCCTGAACGATCGTTTGGTCAACCCAAGCGAACGTTCGGGAGCGACTGACAAGAGGTTGGTCGTCCCGGCAAGCGGGTACCGAGCAACCGTCCCACCGCCGGCGACCAGGCCCCGGTCGCCGGCGGGCTCCCTGGCGGGAACCAACGACCGAGGCCCGAGCCGCCCAGCTCGGGCCTCGTCTCGTTCTCCGGCTGGCGCGAGGAGCCGAGCCAGGCGAGGCGACCCAGAAGCACAGTGCGCTGCTCTCCGAGGCCCTGCCGAGGAGGTGTCCGCCGCGGCAAGGCCCTATCCGGGCAGGCCCTAGGAGCGGACGAGACGGGCGATGGCGGCGGTGGCCTCGGCGACGATCCGGTCGGCCTCGGCGGCGTCGCCCTGGCGGGCGGCATCGGCCACGCAGTGACGGATGTGCTGGTCGAGGAGGCCCAGGGCCACGCTCTCGAGGGCCGAGCTCACGGCGCTGATCTGGGTCAGGACGTCGATGCAGTACGTGTCGTCGTCGACCATCCGCTGGAGCCCTCGCACCTGGCCCTCGATGCGCTTGAGCCGGCGGGCGTAGTCGTCCTTGTCCATCGAGTAGCCGGGCACCGCGACCTCCTGTGATCGGAGGTCAGGGTACCCCCTGGGGGTACCAGGGCCGCGGAGGGCGCTAGCGGGGCCCCATGACCCGGGTCGTCCAGCGCTGGCCGTCCCAGTAGCGGTGGCCGCCCCCGCCCCACGGATCCGGGTACCAGCCCGGGGTGGTGCGGGCCAGGACCGGGTTCACGACGGGCCGGGCCCGTCCGGCTCGGGTGGCGACGACGACCGCGGTGACCACGACCAGGCCGGCGAAGACGACCCAGAGCATGATGCCGGGGCCGACGCCACCGTCGCTCGAGCCGGAGGTGGGCGACGCCGGCCCCTCGAAGCTCTCGTCGAGGATGCCGGCGGCCTCCTCCTCGTCGTACGGGGAGGGGTTGCTCATGGAGCCGCCGTCGCCGGGCGGCACCTGGTCGCGCATCCACAGCGGGACGTAGCCGGTGTCGGGGACCACCCGGTAGGGCGAGGCGGCGAAGGTGGCGGGGTCGACGGCCAGGAGGTCGGCCAGGTCGTCGTCCACGGGGGCCGAGGGCTCGTCGGTCAGCCACCAGACGGCGTCCTGGGTGGTGGCGTGGTCGGATCCGGCGGCCGTGGCGGCCCGCAGCGTGTCGGCCAGGACCGGGTGGGCGTCGTCGATCGGCGTCACGGATGCGCCGTCGTAGGGGTAGCCGTCGCCCAGCTCGGTGCAGTAGGCGGGGAGCTCCTCGGTGCTCGATCCGGCATCGATCTCGATCGTCGGGGTCCCGCCCTCGGCGGCCACCTCGACGACCTCGGGGCTGGGCGGGGGCGTCACTGCGAGGGTCTGGTCGCCCTCCTGCGCGGTGACGACGAGGGTGCCGAAGGGGATCGCCACCTCGACGGGGTGGTCGCCGTCGTTGGCGAACGCGACGACGACGCCCATGTCCTCGTCGGCGGGGGTGGCGCGGGCCGTGGCCGAGACGCCGTCGACCTCGCCGTCCAGCACCTGGGCGAGGGTGGGCACGGAGCCCGCCTCCTGGGCCCCTGCGACGAGGGGGGCGGTGGCCAGGGCCAGCCCCATGACCGAGGTGGCCAGGATCACGCGGGCGGCGCGCCGCGCTCCGGGACCGGGGGTGAGGGGGTGGCGGCGGGCCATCGGATCCTCCAGGGGCGACGACGACGAGGCCCGACGGTACCCCTCGACCCCGGTCCTGTCCTCCTGAGGCGGGGGTAGGCCCCCCCGGGACCGGCTAGGCCGTCAGGTCGTAGAGCGTGGTGCCGTCGATCGTCGAGGACGGGAAGGTGGCCTCGACCCAGGCCGTGATCTCGGCCGCGGTCGAGGTGCCGGCCTGGTCCTGACCGACCCCGAACCCACCCCCGCCGACGAGGTAGTGGACGCGGCCCTCGGCCCCCCAGGTCTGGAACTGGGCCAACGTCGGCGACGGGTCCGAGCCGTTGAAGCCGCCGATCGGCATGACCGACTCCTCGCTGGCCAGCTGGTAGCCGGCGGCCCGGTTGGCCCCGACGGTGGCCGCCACCCAGTCGTAGGCGTCGGCGTCGGCCCGGAGGAGGTCGACGACCTCGTCGCCCACGGGGCCGGCGTCGAGCAGCCCGCCGCCGGCGCCTCCGGTGGCCCGCATCGTGGGCAGCCCCGTCGGCGCACCGGCGCCGCCGCCGGGCGGTCCGCCCACAGGCCCGAACGTCGGGCCGCCACCGGCCCGGAGGGCGCCCCCGGGCCCGCCCCGAGGGCCGGTCGCGGTGGGGCCGGCGAGGACGATGCCGCCGGAGTGGGTCGTGGCCGCGGTCTGGAGGGAGTACGCCGTCGGCCCGGCCAGGGAGACCACCAGGGCGGCGACGCCCACGGCCAGCCCCGCCCGGCGGCCGGTCCGGCTCGTCGCCGGGGGCACGAGGAGGAGCGCCGCCGCGACGAGCCCGCCGCCGAGCACCACAGGCCGGAGCGCGGGAGCCCAGTCGGGCACCCGGCCCAACAGGACCCACGACCACCAGGCCGTCACGGCGACGGTGCCGGCGAGGATGGCGCGGGCCGCGATCCGGTCGCGCCGCGGCCACCAACGCCCCACGCCGATGCCCACCAGGGCGCCGATCGCCGGGGCCAGGGCGACCGTGTAGTACTCGTGGATGATCCCCTCGCCGAGGCTGAAGGTGAGGCCGGTCACCACCAGCCACCCGCCCCAGATCACCAGGGCGGCGCGGGTGCGGTCGGTCCGGGTGGCCCGGGCGGTGGCGGCCAGCCCCAGCACGAGGATCACGAGGGCGGCGGGCAGCAGCCACGAGGCCTGGGCGCCCATCTCGGCGCCGAAGAGGCGGGTCAGCCCGGTGCTGCCCCAGCTCGGGCCGCCGCCCCCGGCCCCGCCACCGACGCTGCCGGTCTCGTCGCCGGTGAGACGGCCGAAGCCGTTGTAGCCGAAGAGCAGATCGAGGACGCTGTTGGTCTGCGAGCCGCCGACGTAGGGCCGGCTTTCCTTCGGCCACAGCTCGACCACGGCGATCCACCAGCCGCTCGACACCAGGAGGGCGACGGCGCCGAGGGCGAGCTGGCCGATGCGTCGTCCCAGCCGAGGGGGCCCGGCCAGCAGGTAGGCGAACCCGAGCGGCGGCACCACCAGGACGGCCTGGAACATCTTGGCCATGAAGCCCACGCCCACCAGGGCGAAGGCGGCCGTCACCCAGGCCGTGCGGCCCGACTCGACGGCCCGGGTGGTGGCCCACGCCGCCATCGTCAGGGCCAGGACGAGGAGGGCGTCGGGGTTGTCGAAGCGGAACATGAGGACGGCCACCGGGGTCAGGGCGACCACCGCCCCGGCGACGAGGGCGGGCGCCGGTCCGAACCATCGCCGCACCGAGGCGTGGGTGAAGCCGACGGTGGCCACCCCCATCAGCGCCTGGGGCACCAGCAGGCTCCAGGGGCTCAGCCCGAAGAGACGCACCGACAGGCCCATGACCCACACCGACGCCGGCGTCTTGTCGACCGTGATCGACGCGCCGGCGTCGGAGGCGCCGAAGAACAGGGCCTTCCACGACTGCGAGCCGGCTTGGGCCGCGGCCGAGTAGTAGCTGTTGGCCCAGCCCGACGCGCCCAGCCCCCAGAGGTAGAGGACGGCGGTGGCGGCGAGCAGGACGAGCAGGGCGGGACGGGCGAAGGCCGGGTCGCCGTCGGGCCCCCGGACCAACCACCGCACCCCGGCCGCCGGGCCCTCTCTGCCCGCTCGGGAGGATCCATGACCCTGGAGGGGCACAGATCCCCCCGAGCTCGCTCGGTTGCGCAAGGTGGCGGTCATCGGACGCTCCCATCGTCGGCCATGGCGGCGTGGAGGACGGCGAAGCGGGCGCCGGTGGCAGTGGCGTTGGCCAGCGTGGCCGCCACGAGCAGGGCGCCGGTCGAGGTCACGCCGGCGCCGCCGAGGCCGGCCAGCACACCGACCGTCACGACCAGCGGGCCGATCGTGGCCAGCAGACCGGCGCGGTGGTGGCGCAGCCAGCCCGGTCGCCCGTGGAGGGCGAAGGTGAGACGTCGGTTGGCGGCGGTGTTGGCCACCGAGCACACGGCCAGGGCGACCACGTCGGCACCGATCGGTCCGAGGGGGCCCGCCAGCACGACGAAGAGGACGGCGAACAGCGCCGTGCTGACCAGCCCGACGGACGCGAACCGGACGAGCGGGCCGAGCCCGTCGCCGGCCCGGGCCGCGGTCCCGGCGGTGGGGCGGGGGGCGCCGACGTCGTCACCGCCGCGCAGGAGCCGGCCGGCCAGGCGGACGACGCCGCGCAGGTCGTCGAGGGCGGTGCGCACGACATCGACCCGGGAGTCGGGATCGTCGGTCCAGTCGACCGGCACCTCGTGGATGCGCAGCCCGTGGTGCTCGGCGAGGACGAGGAGCTCGGTGTCGAAGAACCAGCCCTGGTCCTCGATCTCGGGCAGGAGGCGCTCGGCCACGTCCCGGCGGACCGCCTTGAACCCGCACTGGGCGTCGGTGAACCCGCTCCGCAGCGTCGTCCGCAGGAGCAGGTTGTAGGTGCGGGAGATGGCCTCGCGGCCAGCGCTGCGGTGGACGCGGGAGGTCGGCGCCAGACGGGTCCCGATGGCCACGTCGCTGTGCCCCGAGACCAGCGGCGCCACCAGGGGGAGGAGGGCGTCGAGGTCGGTCGACAGGTCGACGTCCATGTAGGCGACGACGGGCGAGTCGGTGGTCGACCAGGCCGTGCGCAGCGCTCGGCCCCGGCCCCGCTCGTCGAGGTGGAGGGCGGCCACGCCGTCGAGCTCGTCGACCAGCGCCTGGGCCGCCTCCCATGTGCCGTCGGTGCTGCCGTTGTCGACGATCGTGATGCGCCAGCTCAGCGGGAAGCGGGCGTGCAGGTAGGCGTGCAGACGCCGGATGGAGCCGTCGAGCGTGGCCACCTCGTCCAGGACGGGGACGGCGACGTCGACGGCCGCCACCCCGGTGGCCGGGTGCGGGACCGGTGGGGCAACCGGTCGGGGCTGCGTCGTGAGGGCCATGGGGCCGAGCCTGGAGCGCGGACCTGGGACGGTTCCGAGCCCGACCTGGGAGCCCGCCGTGAAGCCGGTGGCCGCTCCGGTTTCGCCGGGCGGGGTCGGCTGGGCTGGGATCGCGTCCATGGAACGGCCGAACCGGACGACGACCCTCGCCCTGCTGGGTGCCGCCGCCGTCGGTGCCGCCGTGGTGTGGCGCCGGCGCGCCGAGGGCGACCCGCCGCTGGCCGGCCCGGTGACGGGGCAGACCTCGCTGGCCCGGAACGCCAAGCTGGGGGCCGTCGGGGCCCGCTCGGCCGGGCGCTACGCCGCCCACCGGGCTCGGCGGACCTTCGCCGATGCTGGCCGGCGCGAGGCCCTCGACACCGAGTTCCAGCTGCGCACGGCCGAGGACGTGGCCGCCGTGCTGGGCGACATGAAGGGCGCCCTGATGAAGGTCGGCCAGATGGCGTCGTACCTCGACCAGGGGCTGCCCGAGCCGGTGCGCGAGGCGCTGGCGCAGCTCCGCTCCGACGCCCCGCCCATGGCTCCGGAGCTGGCGGCCCAGGTGATCCGGGAGGAGCTGGGCGCGCCGCCCGAGCAGGTCTTCGCCGAATGGGACCCGGTGCCCATCGCCTCGGCCTCGATCGGCCAGGTCCACCGGGCCCTCACCCACGACGACCGGGCGGTGGCGGTCAAGGTCCAGTACCCGGGCGTGGCCGCCGCCATCCGCTCCGACCTGGCCAGCGCTGGACTCCTGTTCGGCGGGCTGTCCGCCGCCTTCCCGGGTCTGGAGCCGGGCCCGATCGTGGCCGAGCTCAAGGAGCGCCTGACCGAGGAGCTCGACTACACCCTCGAGGCGCGCAACCAGGCGGCCTTCGCCGCCGCCTACCGGGGCCACCCGTTCATCCGGGTCCCCGGGATCGTGGCCGAGCTGTCGACGGGGCGGGTGCTCACCACCGAGCTGGCCGCCGGCGTCCCGTTCGAGGACGTCGTCGCCGCCGACCAGGCCACCCGCGATCGGGCCGGCGAGATCCTGTACCGCTTCGTCTTCCGCAGCCTCTACCGCCTCCGCGCCTTCAACGGCGATCCGCACCCCGGCAACTACCTCTTCGGGGCCGACGGCACGGTGACGTTCCTCGACTTCGGCCTGGTCAAGCGGTTCCACGGCGACGAGCTGGCCGTGTTCTCCGACATGGTCGAGGCCATGAGCACCGACCGCGACGCCGGCCGGTTCCGGGCCATCGTCGAGCGGGTGGGCCTCCTGGCGCCCGGCCACCCTGCGACCGACGCCGAGATCATCGACTACTTCGGCCACTTCTACGAGATGGTCGACCAGCGGGGCCGGTTCACCTTCACCCCGGAGTTCGCCAGCGAGACGGTGCGCCGCATCTTCGACCAGAGCGGCCCCTACGGCGAGATCCTGAAGGCGGCCAACCTGCCGCCGTCGTTCGTGATCATCCAGCGCATCAACCTGGGCCTCTACGCCGTCCTGGGCGAGCTCCGCGCCACCGGTGACTGGCGGGCGATCGCCGAGGAGCTGTGGCCCTTCGTCGACGCCCCGCCCCAGACCGAGCTGGGCGAGCAGGAGGCGGCGTGGATCGAGCAGCGCGAGGCCGAGGGCGACCCGACCCCGCTGGCCTGAGCGGACCAAGGACCTGGGCGGATAGGGCCGGGTCGCGGCGGACATCTCCTCGGCAGGGCCTCGGAGAGCAGGGCACTGTGCTTCTGGGTCGCCTCGCCTGGCGGCTCGGCTCCGTCAGCCCGGCTGGAGGACGAGCTTGAAGTCGAAGCTGCCCTCGTCGCCGATGTCGGCGACGAAGCCGGGCGCCTGGACCTCCATGTCGTAGTCGGCCAGGACGATGGGGACGAAGTCGCTCGGCGTGACCTGGACGGTGTCGCCCACGGCCTTGACGGTGACGTCGAACGTGATCGACTTGGTCACCCCGTGGAGGGTGAGGTCGCCGGTGGCGCTGGCCGTGACCGTGTCCCCGCCGGCGACGTCGTCGCCCAGCTCGATGGGCGCGGTGAGGGCGAAGGTGGCCTCGGGGAAGGCCTCGGTCTCGAGGCCGGTGGTCTTCATGGCGTTGGCCCGGTTGGCCACGTTGAACCCGGGTGGGGCGTCGGTGAACGCCAGGGTGGTCATGTCGGCGGTGAAGCTGGCCTCGGTGACCGACGAGTCGGCGATCTCCAGGCTGCCGGCGACGGCGGTGTTGCCCTCGACCTGGTGGTCGGCCAGGCCGCCGATGGTCTCGGTGATGACGAGGCTGGTGTCGCTGTCGTCGGGGACGACTGCCCAGGTGCCGTCGACCGATTCGACGGTGCTCGCCGCGCACGGCTCCGGATCGCAGCCGACGGTGTCCTTCTCGACGCTGTCGTCCCGGATGACGAAGTACCAGACACCTGCCCCGATGAGGACGAGCACCACGACGGCCACGAGACCCAGCAGCTTCTTCACCATGGCGACCAGTCTGACCCGTCAGCCGGGACCAGGCCCGTCAACCTCGTCGGCGGGGGAGCTCGAGGCGGGCGAAGAGGGCGACCAGGCCGGCCAGCACGATGCCGGGGAGGACCAGCCACACAGGACGCAGCAGCCACCAGGCCGGGCTCGTCTCCGACGGGAGCACGAGGCCGAGGCCGTGGGCGGCGCCGATGACGGCCACGAGCGCCGTCATGTGCCAGGCGAACACGGTCATGGCCACGGCGTTGACGGCGACGACGCCCCGCCACGGCCCCCGCCGGGCCAGCCACCGCTCGGCGGCCGGGCGGACCAGGGCGATCAGGCCGAGCTGGAGGACGGCCAGGACGGCGATCGGGGCGGTGGTCGGGAACATGTTGCTGATCCCGCCGCCCCGGACGGCCACCATCGATGCCGGGTACGGGCCGACGGTGGTCAGCACGGCGAGCGTCGCCGCCGCCCCGGCCACCAGGCCGAGCTGGGCCCGCCGGCTCCAGTCGGTCACGGTGCCGTCGCGCCAGAGGTAGCCGAGCTGGTGGGCCGTCACCCACACGAGGGCGGTGGTGAGGTAGCCCCAGCGGTCCTCGCCGGTGGTGAACCGGAGGGCGTCGGCGGTGGCGATGCCGGCCCCCAGGGCGACGAGCGTGGCGAGGGGGTGGCTCCGGTGGGCCCGGATGGTGGCCGGCGCCAGCAGGAGCACGGCGCTGTAGGCGGCGAGGAACCAGAGCGGGACGAACACGACGATGCCCCACGACAGGACGCTGGGGACGTCGGCGACGGCCCGGGCCACGGTGTCGCCCACGCCCCAGACCACGACGACCGCGGCCAGGGGCTTCCACAGCCGGGCCATCCGCCCGGCGGCGTAGGCGGACCACGTCCCCCGGCCGTCGCGCTCGAGCCGCTGCCACGAGGCCAGGTTGGCGAACCCACCGACCACGAAGAAGGCGGGCATGACCTGGAGCACCCAGGTGACCAGCCACCCGGCCGGGATCTCGTCGATCGGGTTGGGCATGGTCAGCGCCCCGGATCCGCTGACGTGGGTGATCGAGAAGACCCAGTGCCAGAGCACCACCACCACGATGCAGAGGGCCCGGACGGCGTCGACGGTGCGGTCGCGGTGGGCGGGGGTGGCGTCGACCAGGGCGTCGACGGTGATCTCGGCGGGGGTGGTCTCGGGCGGGGCGGGCGGGGCGGTCGTGGGCACGGGTCGAACCGTGCCCGACCTCGTCGTCGGCAGGGGCCCGGGGCACCCCCCGGATCCCCCTGGGGTGGCCCCCACGCCTGGCGGGCCCGACGCATCGCCCCGGCTGGGATCCTGTGACAGTGGGCACGCTCGGGGGCGGGGAACCCCACGAGCGGCTGGTCGCCCCACCGGGGCCCGCGGCCCAGTGGCGAGGGGACCCTGACCCTGCGGGGCGAGATCGTCGAGGCCGGGGGCGCCGTCACCATCTCGGGCACCGGCTCGGTCGACTCCGGCGGCCTCCTCGGCAACCCGACCTTCACGGGTGAGCGCCGCGCCTGACCGAGGGGACGGTCCTCAGCCGGGCGGGGCCATGGCGTCTCGCATCCGGCGCCGCTGGCGGGGCCGGACGACGATCAGCTCGAGGGCGAAGGCTGCCGTTCCGAGGCCGGTGGCGGCGACGACGAGGATGAACGCGGGGACGCCCCGATCGGCCACCCGGTCGCGGCAGGGGGTGGCTCGGGCCTCGGCGGCGACGTCCTCGTCGAGGGTGACCACCTCGTCGTCGGGGCCGAGGATCCGATCGTCCTCGTCGGGGATGCGATCCAGCCGGCCGCCCAGCAGGTACGCCCCGGGAGCCCCGCAGTCCTGGACCTCGGGGACCTCGACCGGCACCACCAGCAAGAGGGCGGCCACCAGGTAGGCCAGCAGCGCCAGCCCGGCCATGACGGTGGCGACCCGGCCCAGACGGCCCGGTG
>DASYLG010000174.1:0-6736 GCA_036009685.1 Iamia sp.
TACCGATGCCCACGTGGTGCCTGGCACCTCGTGGGATTTGGATCCGAGACGATCGCCTGGCACCTCGTGGGATAGGAATGGCGGCGTGCGCCTCCACCTGACCCTGCCGTCGTTCGGGTCGTGGGCGGGGGGCGATTGGGAGCGGGTGCTGGACCTGGCCCGGACGGCCGATGCCGCCGGCATCGACGGGGTCGTCGTGCCCGACCACGTGGCCATCGGGCCCCGCACCGACGCCTATCCCACCGGGGCCTTCCCGCTGCCGGTGGACGCGCCGTGGCTCGAGCCCCTCGGGGTGCTGACCGCGGTCGCCGCCGTCACCTCGCGCCTGCGCCTCGGCACCGGCATCCTCGTCGCCCCGGTGCGCCCGGCGGTCGTGCTGGCCAAGACGGTGGCCACCCTCGACGTGCTGTCCCGCGGCCGGGTCGACCTCGGCGTCGGCACCGGCTGGCAGCGCGAGGAGCTCGAGGCCGCCGGCGTGCCGTGGGCCGAGCGGGGCCGGCGGCTGACCGACGGGATCGCCGCCTGCCGGGCCCTCTGGGAGACCGACGGGCCGGTGACGGTCGATCGGCCCACCGTCGCCTTCGCCGAGATCCGCAGCGAGCCCTCGCCGGTGCAGCGCCCGCTGCCGGTCCTCTTCTCGGGGACGCTGCACGATCGCAACGTGCGCCGCATCGTCGAGCTGGGCGACGGCTGGATCCCGATCATGGGGGCGAGCCTCGACGACATCGTCGCCGGCGTCGCCCGTCTCCGGTCCGCCTACGCGGCCGTCGGCCGCGACCCGGCGACGCTCCGGGTCCGCGCCCCCGCCGACGCCACCCTCGACACGGTTCCCGCCCTCCTCGCCGCCGGCGTCACCGACGTCGTCGTCGGAGCCCGCGGCATCGAGTCCGCCCTCGACGAGCTCGCCGAGCGGTTCGCGGCGGTCAGTCGTCGTCCGGGGTGAGGGCGCCGCCGAGGAGGCGGCTGAACCAGTAGCCGGAGTCCTTGACCGTGCGGCGCTGGGTCTCGAAGTCGACGTGGACCAGCCCGAAGCGGGGGCGAAGGCCGGCGGCCCACTCGAAGTTGTCGCAGTAGGACCAGCAGAAGTAGCCGTGCACCGGGACGCCCTCGCGCCGGGCCCGGGCCACCTCGGCCAGGTGGTCGCGGTAGTAGGCGGTGCGGCGGACGTCGTGGACCCGGCCGTCGACGAGGTGGTCGGGGTAGGCGGCGCCGTTCTCGGTGACGAACAGCTCGGGCACCTTCCCGTAGGCGTGCGCCGTCTTCAGCACGTCGTACAGGCCGGTGGCGTCGACCTCCCAGCCCATGGCGGTGATGTCGAACCGCTTGTGGTCCTTGCGGAACAGCGGCACGAACCGGAGCCCCGGCACCGGGAACGCCCCCACCGCGTAGCGCTGGTAGTACTGCACGCCCAGGAAGTCGAAGTCGACGACGAGCGCCTCCATGTCGCCCTCCCGCACGAAGCGGTCGATGCCCCTGACCAGGGGCGAGTCGGCCGTGGGGTAGCCGAGACCGAAGTTCGGCTCGACGTACAACCGGTTCATGGCGGCGTCGAAGGCGCGGGCTGCCCGCCGGTGGAGGAACGAGTCCCCGGCGACGTCGGGCGGGGTGAAGATGTGGGTGGTGCCGACCGTCGCGCCCGGCGCCGCCGAGCGGATCTCGGCCGCGCCCCGGGCCTGGGCCAGCCCGACGTGGTGGACCGCCGCCTGGAAGCGGCGCAGGCTGCGGACGCCGGGGGCGTGCCCGCCGACGAGGTAGCCGAAGGGCAGGAACGTCCCGGGCTCGTTGAAGACCATCCAGCGCGTCACCCGGTCGCCGAGGCGGTCGGCCACGGCCGCGGCCAGCTCGCCGAACCACTCGACGCTGTCCCGGTTCGACCACCCGCCCCGCTGCTGGAGCGTCTCGGGCAGGTCCCAGTGGTAGAGGGTCACCCACGGCTCGACGCCGAGCTCGAGACAGGTGTCGACCACGCGGGAGTAGAAGTCGAGGCCCTTCTGGTTCACCCGCCCCACGCCGTCGGGGAGGACCCGGGGCCACGAGATCGAGAACCGCTGGGCGTCGAAGCCGAGCCCCTTCACGATCCCCAGGTCCTCGGGGTAGCGGTGGAAGAAGTCGGTGGCCACGTCGCCGGTGGTCTTGTCGCTGACCCGCCCGCCGCCGTGGGTGAAGGTGTCCCAGATCGACGGGCCCTTGCCGTCGGCGTCCCACCCACCCTCGACCTGGTAGGCGGCGTGGGCGACCCCCCACGTGAAGTCGTCCCCGAAGTCCTCGCGCTGCAGCACTCTCACGTCGTTCCTCGTCTCCGGCGGCCGGCCGACGGTAGTCCCGGCGCCGGTGCGGGCGGAGCGACACCCGCTGCCTCCCGGGCCGCGGGGGCTACCATCCGCCCGGGCGCCGTCGGAGGGGCGGCACCGGAGCAGGGAGGGACCATGACCGATCCGTCGGACGCCGCGGCCCACGGCGCCTACTTCGTCGACGTGGGGGACGAGCGCGTCGGCCCCCTGACCGTCGCCCAGCTGCGATCGGGCGCCTCCCAGCGTCAGCTGGCACCGACCACCAACGTCCTCGACGGCGCCACCGGGCAGTGGATCCCGGCCGCGTTCGTCCCCGGCGTCTTCCCGGAGCCGACCCCATCGGCCCCGCTCGCCCCGCCGGCGGCGGCGCCCGCGCCGCAGGCCGCCGACGACGCCCTGGCGTCAACGCGGATGGGCGACGACGCCGGGTGGCGGCTCCTCCTGCCGGTCGGCCGCTCGGGCTGGGCCATCATCGCCGGCTACCTCGGCCTCGTCGCCTGGCTCGTCTTCCCCCTGGGACCCTTCGCCGTCATCACCGCCGAGCTCGGGCGCCGCGAGATCAAGCACAACCCGCGCCGGCACGGCATGGGCCGGGTGGTGGTGGGCTACATCGGGGGGGCCGTCGGGACGGCGCTGCTCGTCTGGGTGGTCTTCGACCTGTACCGCTGACCGTGGAGGTGCGCCGGCCGCCGGGGGCGACGGCCAGACTGGGTCGGTGACCGCGGACCGGCCCTCGCTCTTCGACCCCCCGGCCGACCCGCCCGCCGACCCCCTGCTCGCCCGATGGACCGCGGTCGACTCCTACCTCGTCGACACGCTGGCGCCCCCGGACCCGGCGCTCGCCGCCGCCCTCGACGCCAGCGACGCCGCCGACCTGCCGCCCCTGCAGGTGACACCCGGCCAGGGGAAGCTGCTCCAGCTCCTCGGCCTGGCCGTGGGCGCCCGCCGCATCCTGGAGATCGGGACCCTCGGCGGATACAGCACGATCTGGCTGGCCCGGGCGCTGCCGCCCGACGGCGAGCTGGTCACCCTCGAGATCGAGCCCCGCCACGCCGGCGTCGCCCAGGCCAACGTCGACCGCGCCGGCCTCGGCGACCGGGTCGACATCCGGATCGGGCCGGCTCTGGCGGGCCTCGCCGCCCTGCGCCGGGAGGCCGGCGCGCCCTTCGACCTGGTGTTCGTCGACGCCGATGCGGAGCGGTGCGCCGAGTACGTCGACCACGCCGTGGCCCTGGCTCACCGGGGCTCGGTGATCGTCGTCGACGACACGGTCCGGGGCGGGGCCGTGGCCGACGAGAGCGCCACCGACGACCGGGTCCTCGGCGTCCGCCGCCTGCACGACGCCCTGGCCGCCGACCCCCGGGTCGAGGCCACCGCCCTCCAGACCGTCGGCCGCCGGGGTTGGGACGGCTTCACCCTCGCCGTCGTGGTCGGCTGAGGCCGTTCCGTGTGCGGGTTCCCACCGGACCGGTGGCCTTCCGCACACGGAACGGGGGTCGGGGCGTGACGGGCCTGGGCTGGTACGTGGCCTACGGGTCGAACATGGACGCCGACCGGCTGCGGGCCTACCTCGAGGGCGTCCCCGGGGCTCCCGTCGGCCTCGCCCCACCGCCCGCCGGCGCCCTCGCCCCCGGCGACCTGGGCACCCGCTTCGGCACCCACCGTGGCTGCGCCGACCCGACCCCGCCCCGCGCCGACCGCGGCGTCACCCTCGATCGGGCGGTGACCTACCGGGGCCGGTCGCAGCGCTGGGGCGGCGGCGTGGCCTTCCTCGACCTCCAGCCCACCCCCGGCGCGGCCACGCCGGCGCGCGCCTGGCTCCTCGGCCTCGACCAGGTGGCCGACCTGATGGCCCAGGAGGCCCGTCTCGCCGCCACCCCCGAGCCCGCCGCCCTGGCCGCCATCGCGCCGGGCGGCACCCTCCTGCTCGGCGGGGGCTGGTACGACACCGTGCTCCGCCTCCCCGATCTCGACGGCCTCCCCGCCCTCACCGTCACCACCGCCCAGGACCTGCCCGAGGCCCCGCCCACCCCGGCCTACCTCGCCACCCTCGCCGCCGGCGGCGCCCAGCGCCCGACCTGACCTGACCTGACCTGGACAGCAGGACGTCAGCCCTGGGCGGTGGCGTAGGCGGTGCGGGAGCGGACCGAGTCCACCAGCGTGAGGCGGGACCCGCCGGCGGCGCGCCAGGCCACGGCGTCGGCCCGGACGGCGGCGGGCGGCGCCGTCCCGGTGAGGGCGAACCAGACGACGGCCACCTCGGTGCCCGGGCCGAGCAGCAGCCGGCCCTCGGGCGACTGGGTGAACCCCACGACGACCGAGCCTCGGGTCCGGCCGCCGTGCAGCCGCTCGACCCAGTAGGCCTGGCCCGCGGGGTCGGGCGCCCGGCCGAAGATGTTGCGGTAGAGCCGGTCGACGAAGGCGACGTCGTCCAGGGTGCCGTAGACGGTGCGGAGCTCGCCGGAGCGGGCGAAGAGCTCGGCCATGGAGCCGAGCGACAGCCCCGCCGTCCCCCGTCCGATCCAGTACCCGAGGCCGGCGGCGTCGGGCGCCCGGCCGAGGGCGGCGCCGTAGAGCCGGGCGATGGCGGCCGCCTGCTCCGACCAGCGCGGGAGGGCCAGCAGCTCGGCGGCCAGGGCGGCGGGAGGCGCGCCGTCGACGTCGATGGCGGTCGTCCACTCTTCGAGCTCGGCCGCCGTCGGGGCCCGGCCGGCCAGATCCTCGTACAGGGCCCGGACGAGGTCCTCCGCGCCGGCGAAAGGCCACACCACCGAGTCCCGCGGCACGATGCCCGGGGCGCGTCGGGACGGGAGCCCCAGCATGAGCGTCGAGCGGGGCACGACCCGGACCGAGCGGGCGACGCCCTCGGGCAGCCCGGCGATGACGCCCCCGGTGGTCCCGACGAGGGCGGTGGTGGGGGCGGCCCCCTCCTCGGGCCAGGCCTGGGCCTCCATCCGCCACGTGGAGAACGGCCCCGGCCGGGCGCCGTCCGGGCGCGGCGCCGGGTCCTGGAGGGCGACCCGGATGCCGCCGGGGGCCATCGTCGCCTCGTAGGCCGTGGGGGCACCGAGGACGAGGCCGTCGGCATCGATCACGACGACCTGGGACCGGTCGCGGGCCTCCGGGGCGGTGGCCGTGGCCTCGACCCGGACGGTCTCGGAGCGGCGCGGGCCGGTCAGCGTGACCGAGCACCACCACGAGCGGACGGCGCCCGCCGGGAGCAGCCCCACGGTGCGGGCGCAGCCGGTGGCACTCGACCCCACCGTGACGCCGGCCAGGTCGCGGGCACCCCGGTTGCGGACGGTGACCCGGGCCTCGAACGGCGCCCCGGCCGGGGCCGCCGCCCGCCCGGTCCACACCTCGACCGCCAGCGGGCTCGCCGCCGGTCCGGCCCCGCCCGGCGTGCCGCCCGCCGCCGGCGACAGCGCCCACCCCGCACCGGTGGACCGCTCGCCTCCGAGCGTCGTGGCCTCGATCGAGCGCCCGCCGGCGCCGGGCGCCGGCCAGCTCTCGCCGTGGGACCAGGTGACCGCGTCCCGATGGGCACCCGAGGCGTCGAGCACGGTGATCGTCCCGCCGCCGTCGGGCAGGGCGTCGGCCAGCCGGCCCGCCACCGGGACGCCCTCGTGACGCGCCGCCAGGGCGGCGGGATCGACCGGGACGACGAGCTCGTCACCGGCCGGGATCACCGAGCCCGGGGGGAGGACGGCGGTGGCGGCGCCCTCGAGCGCCCAGCCCGAGACGTCGACGGCCACGGTGGTGGACGGGTTGGCCAGCGCCACGAAGTCCCCGGCGGGATCGCCGGTGGCCCGGATCTCGGCCACCACCGCGCCGGCCTCCGGAGCCTGGGCGTCAGGGAGGTCGCCGGCGGCGGCGTAGCCGAGGAGGAGGGCGGTGCGGTCGGCGACGTAGTCGGCCACGTCGTCGCGGCCGACGGCGGGCTCGGGGGTCGTGAGCGGCCAGGTCGCCCGGTCGAGGGCGATCTCGGGCTCGAGGCCGGCCAGGTTCTCGTCGAGCCGATCCAGGATCGTCCCCGGGGCCAGCTCGGTGTCGAGCAGCGTCCGCACCCGGCGCAGGTACATGGCCACGAACCGCTCGTCGGCGAAGAGCGGGCTCGTCGTACCCAGGGCGAAGGCGGGCACGAGGCTGCTCTGGCGGGTGCGGCCGCGGAGGCCGAGGATCATGTCGAGGTCGTTGGGGATGGCCCGCCACCGACCGGTGTCGCCGTCGCGCAGCAGCGCATGGTTGCCGTTGAGCGTGTCCCAGCTCTGGAGGATCGTCGACGTGGCCAGCACGTCGACCAGCGCCGGCAGGTCCAGGGCGTCGAGCAGAGCGGCTGGACGGGCGTCGCTCGGGATCCCGTCGAGCGCCGTGGCCAGGGCGGCCAGGTCGGCGTAGGCCGCGTCGTCGTCCGGGTGCTCGAGCGAGAAGCGTTCCGCGAGGAG
>DASYLG010000175.1:0-13858 GCA_036009685.1 Iamia sp.
GTCGTCGAGCTGAGCAAGAGCTTCCGGAGCTTCGCCGCCACCGATCTCGTCACCCACACCCTCCCGGTCGACGAGGCCGCCCCTGGCGGTCCCGCCTACCTCTACCTGCGCGAGGCCGAGGCCGAGCCCACCCTGGCCCTCTTCCGGGGCGGCGAGGCCGGCATCGCCCCGCCGGTCCCCGTCGGCGACGTGACCGTCCAGGTCCGCAACGCCACCGGCACGCCCAACCAGGCGCGGGACGTCACCGCGGCGATGGGTGCGGTCGGGTTCAGCACCCTCGTCCCGGGCGTCGACGGGGCGCCCGGCTACCCGACGGTCGTGCAGTACGCGCCGGGGTCCGAGGGCCAGGCCCGGGTGGTGGCGTCGTGGCTCGAGGGCGACTTCCTCTACGCCCCGGCCGATCTGCCCGAGGGCGTCGACGTCGTGCTCGTGACCGGCCAGGGGTGGGCCGGCGTGCGGGCCACGGCCAAGCCGTTCGACGAGGTCCCCGAGGTCACCCCGCCCACCACCGCCCCGGGCGAGACCACCACCACCGTGGCCGGCGAGACGACCACCACCGTGGTCGAGGGGTCGTCGACCACGAGCCCCGAGGACGACGCCGGTGACGTGGAGGATCCCGACGATCCGGCCTTCTACCGGGCCACCCCGCCACCCCCCGACGCCACCTGCCAGCGCACCCCCTGACGCGGTCGTCGGGGGTCGATCCCCGTAGGCTCGTCTCCCGTGCCAGGACCAGATGGGAGCAAGGAGCGCCGGAGCTGGGGTCAGCGGCTGCTGATCGCGGCCAACGTCCTGGCCCTCGCCGGGGCCATGGTGACCGCCGGCTCGCTCGCCTACTCCAACAACCGGCTGAAGCAGGTCGACCGCTACGACCTGTCGGGCGTCACCGAGGCCGAGGAGGTCGCCGCCGGCGACCCGCAGAACTACCTGGTCGTCGGGATCGACGACGCCTCCGGCCTGGACGAGGGCGACAGCGTCCGCACCGGCCGGGACCCGGTCGGGCTCCAGACCGACACGATCATGGTCCTGCGGGTCGACCCCCGCGACCGGTCGGCCCAGATCCTGTCGTTCCCCCGGGACCTGTGGGTCCCGATCGCCGAGACCGACTCCGACCAGCGTCTCAACGCCGCCCTCGCCACCGGTGGGCCGGAGCGGCTCATCCAGACCATCGACGAGGACTTCGGCATCCCGATCCACCACTACGTGCAGGTCGACTTCGCCGGCTTCCGCGAGCTGGTCGACGTGGTCGGCGGCGTGGCGGTGTCGTTTCCCCGACCGGCCCGCTCGGAGCTGGCCGGCCTGTCGATCGAGACGGCCGGCTGCTACACGCTCGGCCCCCGCCAGGCCCTCGGCTTCGCCCGGGCCCGCAAGGACTACCAGGTGCAGGACGCCGAGGGCGACTGGCACCAGGACCCCCGCAGCGACTTCTCCCGGGTGGAGCGCCAGCAGCTGTTCATCCGGCTGGCCCTGCGCCAGGCGATCATCGGCGGGTTGCGGAACCCGAACACCCTGCGCCGGCTGATCGACCTGGGGGTGGGCACCGTCCGGGTCGACGATGCCCTCGAGGTGGGGAGCCTCGCCTCCCTCGGCCTCCGCTTCCGCAACTTCGGTCCCGACGACCTGGTCACCCACACCCTCCCCGTGGTCGACGACGTGATCGGCGGCATGGAGGTCCTGCGGCTGATCGAGGACCAGGCCGAGCCCACCCTCGCCATCTTCCGGGGCGTCGCCCCGGCCGATCCGTCGTCCGTCGACCCCGCCGACGTCTCCGTCCAGGTGCAGAACGGCACCGGCACCCAGGGCCAGGGCGGCGAGGCCGCCGACGGCCTGATCGGCTTGGGCTTCAGCATCGCCGGCACCGGCGACGCCGACACGCTGGGGGGCCTCACCACGGTCCGGTTCGTCCCCGGGGGCGAGGCCGAGGCCCAGCTCGTGGCCCGCAGCGTCGCCGGCCCCGTCGCCTACGAGCGGGCCGACGGCCTGGGCGGGGCCGACGCCGTGCTCATCACCGGGACCGACTGGCAGGGCGTCGCCCCGGCGGTCCGCTCGATCCAGGACGTGCCCGGTCCCACCGCCGCGGTGCCCGACACCACCACGACCAGCGGACCGGTCGACGGGTCCTCCACCACGGGGGCCGAGACCGGGTCGACCACCACGACGACCACCGCCCCGGTCGACTCCGACGATCCCGACGACCCGGGGTTCTTCCTCGCCCGCGAGCCCGGTCCCGACGAGGACTGCCCGGCCACCGACTGACGACCGGAGCGGTCCGGCGGGTCGGGTTCCGGCGGTGTCGGCCACTAGGTTGGGCGGTCGGCCCGGCGCCGGGAGGCGTCGGCTGACGGACGAGACCGGGAGAGACATGGGCCAGAAGATCGCCGTGATCGGGACCGGGTACGTGGGTCTCACGACGGGCGCGTGCCTCAGCCACCTGGGCCACGACGTGGTGTGCGCCGACGTCATCCCCGAGAAGGTCGACGCCCTCAACCGGGGCGAGATCCCGATCCTCGAGGCCGGCCTCGACGAGCTGGTCCACGCCGGGGTCGCCTCCGGCCTCCTGCGGTTCGTGCTGGGCGCCGAGAACGCCGTGGGCGACGCCGAGTTCGTGTTCCTCTGCCTGCCCACGCCCCAGGGGGCCGACGGGGCCGCCGACCTGAGCTTCATCAAGAGCGCGGCCAGCCACCTCGGCCCCCTGCTGCAGCCCGGGGCCGTGGTCATCAACAAGTCGACCGTCCCCGTGGGCTCGGCCGGTGAGGTGGCCAAGCGGCTCCGCCGCGACGACGTGTTCGTCGTCTCCAACCCCGAGTTCCTCCGCGAGGGCACCGCCGTCAACGACTTCCTGCACCCGGACCGGGTGGTCATCGGCAGCGACGACGAGGCCGCCGCCCACCGGGTGGCCGACCTCTACGCCAAGCTGGCGAGCGAGGTGCTGATCACCGATCCGGCCTCGGCCGAGACGATCAAGTACGCCTCCAACGCCTTCCTCGCCACCAAGATCAGCTTCGTCAACGCCATGGCGGCGGTGTGCGAGGAGGTCGGCGCCGACGTCACCGACGTGGTCAAGGGCATGGGCCTCGACCAGCGCATCGGCGACAAGTTCCTGGTCCCGGGTCCGGGCTGGGGGGGCAGCTGCTTCCCCAAGGACTCCCACGCCCTGGTGCGCATCGCCGAGAACTCGGGCTACCAGTTCGGCCTGCTGCGCCAGGTCATCGCCGTCAACGAGGAGCAGTTCGGCCGGGTGGCCAACAAGATCGCCCGCTTCGCCGGCGGCGCCGTCGAGGGCAAGACCATCGCCGTGTGGGGCCTCACCTTCAAGGCCCGCACCGACGACCTGCGGGACTCGCCGGCGATCAACATCATCAACCGCCTGCTCGAGGTGGGGGCCACGGTGCGGGCCTACGACCCCGCGGTGCAGGACGGGAGCGACCCCCGCCTGGAGGGCGTCGAGGTCGTCACCGACCCCTACGAGGCGGTGACGGGGGCCGATGTGCTCGCCGTCCTCACCGAGTGGCCCGAGTTCGCCGAGATGGACATGGACAAGGTGGCCGACCTCATCGGCACCAAGGCGGTGGTCGACGGGCGCAACCTGCTCGACGGGCGGGGGCTCAAGGCCCTGGGCTTCGCCTACGACGGCATCGGTCGCTCCTGACGTGGCTCGCGTCGTCGTCACCGGGGGAGCCGGGTTCCTGGGGTCGCACCTCTGCGACGCCCTGCTGGCGCGCGGCGACGAGGTGGTGTGTCTCGACAACCTCGCCACCGGCTCGACCCACAACATCGAGCACCTCTTCGGGCGGAAGGACTTCACCTTCGTCCAGCACGACGTCAGCACCTACGTCTGGGTGCCCGGCGCCGTCGACGTGGTGATGCACCTGGCCAGCCCGGCCAGCCCCGTCGACTTCGAGCGCATCCCCATCCAGATCCTGAAGGTGGGCGGTCTCGGCACCCACAACACGCTCGGGCTGGCCAAGGCCAAGGGGGCCAAGTTCTTCCTGGCCTCCACCAGCGAGGTCTACGGCGACCCGCAGGTGCACCCGCAGCCGGAGACCTACTGGGGCAACGTCAACCCCATCGGTCCCCGGGGCGTGTACGACGAGGCCAAGCGCTTCGCCGAGGCCATGACGATGGCGTACCACCGCCACCACGGCCTCGACGTCCGCATCGTCCGGATCTTCAACACCTACGGCCCCCGGATGCGACCCGACGACGGGCGGGCCATGAGCAACTTCATCGTGGCCGCCCTCCGGGGCGAGCCCATCACGATCTACGGCGACGGCCGCCAGACCCGCAGCTTCACCTACGTCGAGGACGAGGTCCGGGGCTTCCTGGCCCTGCTCGACTCCGACGTCACCACCCCGACCAACATCGGCAACCCCGACGAGTACACGATCGGCCAGCTGGCCGAGATGGTGCTCGAGGTCACCGGGTCGAGCTCGGAGCTGACCTACCACCCCCTGCCGGTCGACGACCCGATGCAGCGCAAGCCGGACATCACCAAGGCCCGCGACCTGCTGGGCTGGGCTCCGTCGGTCCACGTCCGCGACGGCATCGAGACCACCGCCCAGCACTTCCAGAAGCTCCTCGCCGAAGGCTGAGGCTCAGGTCAGCCCCCGAACAGCTTGATGCCCGTGAACACGAGGGCGCAGACGGTGACGATCAGACCGACGAACTGCCAGAAGAGCAGGTCCGTCCGAGCGGCCTGAGCCTCGAAGCGGAGATCGAACGTATCGATCTTCTTCCCGAGGGCGAGGATCAGGTCCTTGAGCCCGTCGATCTTGAGGTCGACCTTCTCGAAGCGTTGGTCGACCGTCTCGAAGCGCTGGTCGACCGTCTCGAAGCGGCGGTCGATCTTGGCGTCGAGAAGGTTGTAGCGGCTGTCGATCTTGGCGTCGAGTAGGTCGTAGCGGCGGTCGATCTTGACGTCGAGCCGCTCCTCGAGGTTGTCGAGGTCGGTCTTGGTAGCGGTGCGCAGGTTGTCGAGGTCCTGCTTGGTGGCGATGTCGGCCCAGCCGGTCGGGGGGAGGTGCTCCATCAGGGTGGTCGCCTCCTCGGGTCCGATGGTCTGGTCGAGCTTCTGATGGAGCCGGTGGCGGCTCTCTTCGGTCACGGGCATTGGTGCGTCTCTCCAGGAGTGGTGATGGTTCCTGGGAGCCCGCAGCCTGGGCTCCGTCCCGCCGAGCGGCGTTCCGGTCCGCACTGTAGCGGCTGTCGTCGATGATGGCAACGACTGCCGTATTACCCGCTCAGAGGGTGGAGCGGGCGTGGATGCGGCGGAGGACGTAGGGGAGGACGCCGCCGTGGCGGTAGTAGGCCTGCTCGGTCGGGGTGTCGATCCGCACCGTGGCGGTGAAGGTGACGTCGCCGGCCCGGACCTCGAGGGTCGGGGGGACGGCGTCGTCGTCGCCGAGGTCGGAGAGCCCGGCGATGGAGAGCTCCTCCTCGCCGGTGAGGCCGAGGGACTCGACCGAGTCGCCGTCGGAGAACTGGAGCGGCAGCACGCCCATGCCGATCAGGTTGGAGCGGTGGATGCGCTCGTAGCTCTGGGCGATGACCGCCCGGACCCCGAGCAGCGCCGTGCCCTTGGCGGCCCAGTCCCGCGACGAGCCCGAGCCGTACTCCTTGCCGGCCAGCACCACCAGGGGCGTGCCGTCGGCGAGGTAGCGCTCCGAGGCGTCGTAGATGTCCATGGCCTCGCCGGTGGGAATGTGCTTGGTGACGCCGCCCTCGGAGCCGGGGAGGAGCTGGTTGCGGAGCCGGATGTTGGCGAAGGTGCCCCGGATCATCACCTCGTGGTTGCCCCGGCGGGAGCCGTACGAGTTGAAGTCGGCCTTCTCGACGCCGTGGTCGTGGAGGTAGCGGCCGGCCGGGCTCTCGGCCTTGATGTTGCCGGCGGGGGAGATGTGGTCGGTGGTGACCGAGTCGCCCAGCAGGGCCAGGACGCGGGCGCCGGTGATGTCGGTGCGACCGGCCGGGTCGACCGACAGGCCCTCGAAGTACGGGGGCTGGCGGACGTAGGTCGACTCGCCGTCCCAGTCCATGCGGTCACCGGTTGGCGCGTCGATGGCCCGCCACCGGTCGTCGCCGTCGAAGAGGGTGTCGTAGATCGACGTGAAGGAGTCGGCGCCGGTGGCCCGGGCCACGGCGTCGGCCACCTCGCCGGCGTCGGGCCAGATGTCGGCCAGCATCACGGGTGCCCCGGACTCGTCGACCCCGAGGGGCTCGGACCCCGGGTCCCAGTTCATGGTGCCGGCCAGGGCGTAGGCGACGACCAGCGGCGGCGAGGCCAGGTAGTTCAGCTTCACGTCGGGGTTGATGCGCCCCTCGAAGTTGCGGTTGCCGGACAGGACGGCGGCCACGGTGAGGTCGGCGTCGTTGACGGCCTGGCTGATCTCGGTCGGGAGCGGCCCCGAGTTGCCGATGCAGGTGGTGCAGCCGTATCCGACGAGGTCGAAGCCGATGGCGGCCAGCTCGTCGGTGAGCTCGAGACGGTCGTAGTAGTCCATGACGACCTTGCTGCCGGGGGCGAGCGAGGTCTTGACCCATGGGCGCCGGGTGAGGCCCCTGGCCCGGGCGTTGCGGGCCAGGATGCCGGCGGCGACCATCACGTCGGGGTTCGACGTGTTGGTGCAGCTGGTGATGGCGGCGATCACGACCCGGCCGTGGTCGAGCGAGGTCTTGGTGCCGTCGGCCAGGGTGACGTCGACCTTGTTCGACACCGGCGGCGCCGTCTCGCAGGCGATCTCGTGGACCGGTACCGGGGGCGGCGAGTCATCGGCGGTGCCGGCGGGCGGGTCGCTGGCGGGGAAGGTGTCGGCGATGGCCTCGTCCTCGGCGGTGAGGACCGAGACCTCGGAGTCGCCCAGCACGCCGGCCAGGGCGGCCTTGGCCCGGTCGAGGGGGATGCGGTCCTGGGGCCGCTTGGGGCCGGCCAGCGACGGCACGACGGTGGACATGTCCAGCTCGACCACGGAGTCGTACTGCGGGTCGTTCTCGGGGTCGTGCCAGAGGCCCTGGGTCTTGGCGTAGGCCTCGACCAGGGCCACGAGGTCGTCGGGCCGACCGGTGGCCCGCAGGTACCGGAGGGTCTCGTCGTCGACGGGCGAGATGGTGATGGTCGAGCCGTACTCGGGCGACATGTTGCCGATGGTGGCGCGGTGCTCGACCCGCAGGGCCGAGAGCGACGGGCCGTGGAGCTCGACGAACGAGCCGACCACGCCGTGCTGGCGCAGGAGCTCGGTGATGGTGAGCACCAGGTCGGTGGCGGTGGTGCCGGCCGGCAGCTCGCCGGTGAGGCGGAGGCCGACGACCTTGGGCACGAGCAGCGGGACGGGTTGGCCGAGCATGGCCGCCTCGGCCTCGATGCCGCCCACACCCCAGCCCACGACACCGAGGCCGTTGACCATGGGGGTGTGGGAGTCGGTGCCGACGAGCGTGTCGGGGAAGGCGACGCCGTCGCGCAGCTGCACCACCCGGGACAGGTTCTCCAGGTTGATCTGGTGGCAGATGCCCATGTTGGGCGGGACGACGCGCAGCGAGTCGAAGGCCTGCTGGCCCCACTTGAGGAACTCGTAGCGCTCCTTGTTGCGCTGGAGCTCGAGGCTGGCGTTGAGGTCGAAGGAGTCGGGCTGGGCGAAGTGGTCGACCTGGATGGAGTGGTCGATGACGAGGTCGACCGGCACCAGCGGCTCGATCACGGACGGGTCGCCGCCCAGGTCGGCCATGGCGTCGCGCATGGCGGCCAGGTCGACGACGGCGGGGACGCCGGTGAAGTCCTGCATCAGGACCCGGGCCGGGGTGAAGGAGATCTCGGCGTCGCTGGTCTGGCCCGGCTGCCAGGCGGCCAGGCCGGAGACGTCGTCGGCGGTGACCTTCACGCCGTCCTCGGTGCGCAGCAGGTTCTCGAGGAGGACCTTGAGGCCGTAGGGGAGGCGGCCCACGTCGTCGGTGGCGGCGTCGAGGGCGAAGATGTCGACGCTCTGGCCCCCGACGTCGAGGGTGCGTCGCGCTCCGAAGCTGTCGCTGGCCATGGGGTGGATCCCTTCGCTGGTGCTCGTCGTCCGGGTGTCGAACCTACTCGCCGTCCGGCGGGGTCCGACCCGGAGTCGACCATACAAGTTGCAGACAGGTGAGGGCAACCCGATCAGGCGGGATGACCACGAGGTGCCAGGCACCTCGTGGTCCGGTCAGCGGCTGCGCCAGTGGGGCACGCCGAGGAAGATGAGGCGGAGCTGGCGCTCGGTCGTGCGGCGGATGGCGGCCTCGGCCTCGGGCCGGTCGCGGGGGAGGTCGGTCAGCGCCGCGGCGGTGCCGACCACCGTGCTCACGACCAGGCTGGCGATCATGGTGACGTCGTCGTCGCTCCAGTCGCCGATGTACGGGAACCCCCGCATGTCGACCGCCAGCTCCTCGGTGAACAGGCGCAGCTGGTCCTCGATGGCGTGGCGGAGGACGGCCGACCCACCGGTGCGCTCGCGCACGATGAAGCGGAAGTGCGACTGGTGGGCGTGGACGTGGTCGACCAGCGTGGCGACCGACTGCTTGATGGCGTCGTCCCAGCGGGGCACGTCGGCCCGGGCGTCGCGGATCATCCCCCGCAGGGTGCCGAAGGACTCCTCGACCAGGGCCTGGCCCAGCTCGTCCATGTCCCGGAAGTGGCGGTAGAAGGCCCCGGGGACGATCCCCACCTCCTTGGTGACCTGGCGCAGGCTGAGCCGGTCGAAGCTGCGCTTCTCGAGCAGCCGGAGGGCGGCGCGGAGCAGGGCCTGGCGGGTCCGCTCCTTGCGCTCCTGGCGGGTCTCGGGGGCGGGCTCGGCCACGGCGGCGGACTGTAGACGAGTGTTCACCGAGCTGTGACCCATGCCCCGTCGACCGATGGGCCTCGTGGGGGTACGGTGCACACATGTTCACCCAGTTGCTCGACCTGGCGACCGCGCCCCACGGGGTCGACCGCTTCCTGGAGCTGGTCCGCCCGACCTGGGCCGCCGACGACACCCGGGCCCGGGTGGTGGCCGTCGACCGCGAGACGCCCGACGCCGTGACCCTCACCCTGCGACCCGGCCGCGGGTGGGCGCGGGGCCAGGCCGGCCAGCACGTCCGCCTCGGCGTCGAGATCGACGGCCGCCGCCACACGCGGTGCTTCTCGCTGTCGTCCTCCGCCGCTCGGACCGATGGCCTGGTCCAGGTCACCGTGAAGGCGCATCCGGGCGGCATCGTCAGCCGCCACCTGGTCGACCACGCCCGGCCCGGCACGATGGTCGCCCTGGGCCGCCCCGAGGGTGACTTCACCCTGCCGGTGCGCCGCCCCGAGCGGCTGGTGCTGATCAGCGGCGGCAGCGGCATCACCCCGGTGATGGCGATCCTGCGGACCCTCCTCGACGAGGGCAGTACCGCGCCCATCACGTTCCTCCACTACGCCCGCACCGCGGCGGACGTGATCTACGCCGTCGAGCTGGCCCACCTGGGGGCGACCCACGACCACCTCGGCGTGCACGTCGTCCTCACGTCCGAGGCCGGCCGCCTCACCGCCGACCACGTCGCCGCCCTGGTGCCCGACCTGGCCACCGCCGAGGCCTACGCCTGCGGCCCCGTCGGCCTGGTCGACGCCGTGATCGCCCACTGGGACGCCGTCGGCGCCACCGAGCGGCTCCACGTCGAGCGCTACGCCCTGGTCACCGTCGAGCGCGGTGACGACGCCGTCGGCGCCCAGGTCCGCTTCACCGGTGGCGACCTCACCGTCACCAGCGACGGGTCCACCCTCCTGGAGCAGGCCGAGGCCGCCGGGCTGACGCCCGCCTTCGGCTGCCGGATGGGCATCTGTCGCACCTGCACCCGCACCAAGACCGCCGGCCAGGTGCGCGACGTCCGCAGCGGCGCCCTGTCGACCACCGGCGAGGAGCCCATCCAGCTCTGCGTGTCGGCGCCCTGCTCCGACGTCGTCGTCGACCTCTGATCGAAAGGGAACCTGATGACCGCAACCCTGACCGCCATCTCCGACACCGAGACCCGCAGCCTCACCGAGGCCGAGCTCGAGCAGCTCGGCGCCCAGCTCGACGCCATCCGCGACGCGGTGATCGCCGACCTGGGCCAGCGCGACGCCGACCACATCCGCGGCGTCGTCAAGCTCCAGCGGGGGCTCGAGGTCTCGGGCCGGATCCTCCTCATGGCCGGTGTCCTGCCGCCGGCCTGGCTCGGCGGCGTGGCCGCCCTGTCGGTGGCCAAGATCCTCGACAACATGGAGATCGGCCACAACGTCATGCACGGCCAGTACGACTGGATGCAGGACCCGGCCCTCGACTCGGCCACCTTCGAGTGGGACACCGCCTGCCCGGCCGACCAGTGGCGGCACTCGCACAACTACGTGCACCACACGTTCACCAACGTGCTGGGCAAGGACCGCGACGTGGGCTACGGCATCCTGCGGATGACCGACGAGCAGCGCTGGCACCGGCGCGACCTGGGCAACCCGGTCTACGCCCTGGCCCTCGCCGCCCTCTTCCAGTGGGGCGTGGCCCTGCACGACGTCGAGCTCGACCGGGTCATGACGGGCCAGAAGACCAAGGCCGAGGCCCAGGAGCTGCTCGACGGGGTCTGGGCCAAGGCCCGCACCCAGGTGCTGAAGGACTACGTCCTCTACCCGGCGCTCGCGGGCCCGATGGCGCCGGTCGTCGTGTCCGGCAACCTGGCCGCCAACCTGATCCGCAACCTGTGGACCTTCACGATCATCTTCTGCGGCCACTTCCCCGACGGCGTCCAGACGTTCACCCAAGAGGAGGCCGACGGCGAGGGCCGGGGCGGGTGGTATCGCCGCCAGCTCCTCGGCTCGGCCAACATCTCCGGCTCGCCGCGGCTCCACCTGATGACCGGCCATCTGAGCCACCAGATCGAGCACCACCTGTTCCCCGACCTGCCGGCCCACCGCTACGCCGAGATCGCCGACCAGGTGCGGGCCGTCTGCGACGAGCACGGGCTCCCGTACAACACCGGCTCGCTGGTCGAGCAGTTCGGCAGCGTCGTCCGCCGCATCGGCTCGCTCGCCCTGCCGGGCCGCGAGGACGAGCCGGTGACGTCCCGCCTCGGCCAGCTCGTCTCCCGCCTCAACCCTCTCTCTCGCTGAGCCCGGCCGGCGGCCGAGCGGCGATCCGCCCACCGGCCTAGGTTGCCGGCCGGCGGTGAGCGGCACCGCCGGTTGCGGACGGGGAGCGCCGATGGGCACGACGACGAGGATCCGGGCTCTGCTGGTGGCGCTGGCCCTGGCGCTGGGCCTCGGGCTGGTGGCACCGCGGCCGGCGACGGCCGAGACGCCGCCGGCCCCGGACGATCTGTGGGTCCGGGCGGCCTACCGGACGCTGCTGCACCACGAGCCCAGCCTGGCCCAGCTGGGGCATCGCCTCGGCCAGCTGGAGGCGGGGCGCACCCACCTCCAGATCGCCACCGAGCTGGCCGAGAGCCGCGAGCACGCCGTCGTGATCGTCGAGCGGATCTACGCGCTCGTGCTCGGCCGGGCGCCCGACGGGGCCAGTCGGTCCTACTGGCGCGAGCGCGTGGTGCAGGGGACCGTGATCCGCCCGACGGCCCAGCTCTTCGCCAGCGACGAGTATGCCGCCGCCCACGGCGGCACCGTCGGGGGCTTCCTCACCGGCATCTACGAGGACCTGATGGGCCGGGCGCCGGACGAGGCCGGCCTGGCGTACTGGGAGGGGCGGCTCGAGGCCGGGCTGTCGCGGACCGACTTCGTCCTGTTCCTCGCCGGCCGATCGCCCGAGGTGTACCGGGGTCGCGGGGCCCGCATGATCCTGGAGCTGCTCGACCGGCCGGCCGCGCCGGCCGACGCCGACTACTGGGGCCGCCGGCTGGCCCGGTCGGACGAGCCCCCGATCGAGGCGGTCGTGGTGGCCACCGCCGAGTTCCGCGCCCGCGCCCAGGCCGGCCAGATCGCCTAAGCCTGGCCGGCTGGACACGTGTCCGGCAGACTGGCGGGGTGACGACGATCGAGGATCCCGCGGCCGCCACCCACGACGACGGGGCGGCGGTGGCCGACGGGCTCGGCTACCGGCCCTTCGACGCCGACAACCACTACTACGAGGCCCTCGACGCCTTCAGCCGCCACCTCGACCCGGCGCTCGCCACCTCGGTCTTCCAGTGGGCCCAGATCGACGGCCGCACCTACCCGGTGCTGGGCGGCCGGGTCTTCCGCGGCGTGCGCAACGCCACCTTCGACCCGGTGTCCAAGCCCGGCGTGCTGGCCGACTACTTCCGGGGCAACCCCCACGGCGACGATCCCCTCGCCCTGCTCCGCCAGCACGAGCCGATCCGCCCGACCTACCGGGACCGTGACGCCCGCGTCGCCCAGCTGGACGGCCACGGGCTGGAGGCGGCCTGGCTGTTCCCGACCCTCGGCATGATCTACGAGGAGCCGCTGAACCACGACGTCGACGCCGTCTGCGCCCTGTTCACCGCCTTCAACCGCTGGGTCGACGAGGACTGGGGCTTCGCCTACCAGGATCGGCTGTTCGCGGCGCCGTACATCACGCTCGTCGACGTCGACTGGGCGTGCGCCGAGCTCGAGCGGGCCCTCGAGCGCGGGGCCCGCACCGTGGTGATGCGCCCGGCCGCGCCGACCACCCGCCTCGGCCCCCGCTCGCCGGCCGACCGGTGCTTCGACCCCTTCTGGGCCCGGGTGAACGAGGCCGGCATCACCGTCGTCGTCCACGCCGGCGACTCGGGCTACACCTCGCACGGCTACGCCCACGACGGCTTCAGCACCGACTTCGGGGCGATGACCACCCCCATCCGCATGCTCCAGCTCGAGCGGTCGATCGAGGACTACCTCGCCGCCCTGATCTGCGAGAACCTCTTCCACCGGTTCCCGAACCTGCGGGTCGCCTCGGTCGAGAACGGGTCCGGCTTCCTGGCCGGCCTGTTCTACCGCCTCGAGGTCACGGGCCGGAAGATCAAGGGCTGGTGGCCCGAGGACCCGGTCGAGACCTTCCGCCGCCACATCTGGATCAACCCGTTCTGGGAGGACCAGGTCGACGACGTCATCGCCCTGATGGGCGCCGACCGGGTGCTGTTCGGGAGCGACTGGCCCCACATCGAGGCCCTGCCTCGCCCGCTCGACTACGTCCGCGACGTGGAGCACCTCGACGAGGACCGCCAGCGCCTGATCCTCCGCGACAACGTGCGGGAGCTGAACCAGCTCCGCCCCGCCTGACCGGACACAGTCGGGGGAGCAGACGCCCGGTTATGGGCACCTGCTCCCCCGAGTTCGAAGGGGTCGAGGATCAGCGGTCCGTCAGTGGCGGACGAGCAGGAGCTCCTGGTCGCTGAAGTAGCCGTGGCCGGCGATGGAGGCGCCGGGGATGGAGGCGGCGACGTTGGTGTGGACCAGCCCGTCGGCGGTCACCTTCCAGGCGGCGTCGGCGGCGTCGCCTGCGCCGTACCAGACGATGCTCTCGTACATGCTGGTGAGGCAGTAGCAGGCGACGGGCGAGTAGGTGCCGTTCACGGTCAGCGCCTTGGTGGTGTAGCCCGTGCCGTCGAAGTTCCAGAAGCTGTCGGCTCCGGTGCCGGGCTTGTACCAGATGACGTCGTCCTTGCCGTCGCTGGAGAAGGCGCCCACGATCGGGGTGAAGGTGCCGTTGATCGACAGCTTCCACTCGACCTTGCCCCCACCGCCGGTGAAGTCCCAGAGGGCGTCGGGGTTGGTGCCGGGCGCGTACCAGAGGATGTCGTCGTAGTTGTCGGCGGCGAAGTTGCCGACGAGCGGCGTGTAGGTGCCGTTGACGTTGAAGGCGCGGGGCACGATCGCCGCCTGCTGGAAGTCCCACCAGCTGTCCGAGGCGGTGCCCGGGCGGTAGCGGAT
>DASYLG010000176.1:0-6654 GCA_036009685.1 Iamia sp.
GATGTCGGCGAAGTCGCCGGCGCGGAGGCCGAGCCCGGTGAGCGGGTCGGCCCGGTGGGCGTCGAACCCGGCGGACACCAGCAGCCAGGTGGTGCCGTGGGCCTCGGCCGCCGGTGCGATCAGGTCCTCGACGGCCCGACGGTAGACGTCGCCGGTGGTCCCGGCGGGCAGGGGGACGTTGATGGTCGAGCCCGCCCCGTCGTCGGCGCCGGTGTCGTGGAGGGCCCCGGTGCCGGGGTACAGCGGCCACTCGTGGAGCGAGACGTAGAGGACCCGGGGGTCTCGCCAGAAGACCTCTTCGGTGCCGTTCCCGTGGTGGGCGTCGTAGTCGACGATCAGGACCTTCTCGCCCCGGTCGGCCAGGGCGGCGGCGGTGACGGCCACGTTGTTGAACAGGCAGAAGCCCATGGCCCGGCGGCTGGTGGCGTGGTGGCCGGGCGGGCGGACGGCGCAGAAGCCGGCATCGGCCTCCCCCGCCTCCAGCCGCTCGGCCAGCTCCAGGCCGGCCCCGGCGGCCAGACGGGCCGCCTCCATCGAGGCGGGGCCCATGGCCGTGTCGGCGTCGATGTTCCCCCCGCCCGCCGCCCCGAAGCGGTCCAGCGCCTCGACCAGCCGGCGGTCGTGCACCCGGGCCAGGTCGTCGTCGGTGGCCAGGCGGGGCGCGACGGTGACCATGGCCTCGTCCAGGCCCGCCTCGCGGATGCCGCGCAGGACGGCGTCGATCCGGGCCGGGCGCTCGGGGTGCCCGAGCCCGGGCTCGTGATCGGCGAAGCGGGGGTCGGTGGCGACCAGGAGGCCCGTCATCGGCGCACGCTCGAGCCCGGTGTCACGTCCGGGACGCTACCCCCGGGGTACCGGACCGAGTCGGGTCGCCGGCTGGCCCGACCCCCGACCCGGCTCGGTCGTAGGCTCGGGCCTGCGTGGACGCCGACATCCCCTCCCCTCCCCCGGTGCCCTCGATGCCGCTGCGGGGTCCGCACCCGTCGACCGTCCTGCGCACGGTCGCCTGGCGGGGCCGGGCCGACGTCGCCCTGGTGACCGTCCGCCCCGGGGCCCCGCCCCCGACCGGCGCCGAGATCGCCGCCCTCGTCGATCAGGCCCACCGCTCCGGCGTCCGCCGCCTGGTCACCGGCGCCCTCACCGACGTCGAGCAGGAGCCCTTCGCCCACGCCGGGTTCACCGTCCACGACCGTCTCCACCTGCTCCGCCACGACCTGGTCGACCTGCCCACGGTCGACGGCCCGGTCCGCCTCCGGAGGGCCCGCCGCCTCGACGTCGAGGCCGCCCTGGCCGTCGACGCCCGGGCCTTCGAGCCCTTCTGGCGTCTCGACCGCGGCGGGCTCGACGATGCCCTGGCCGCCACCACCTCGGCCCGGTTCCGGGTGGCCGACGACGACGGGGTGGTCGGCTACGCCGTCACCGGCCGGTCGGCGACGCGGGGCTATCTCCAGCGGCTCGCCGTCGACCCCGAGCGGTGGCGCCGGGGCGTGGGCGCGGCCCTGGTGGCCGACGGCCTGCGGTGGCTGCGCCGACGCCACGTGCGGGTGGCCGTGGTCAACACCCAGGTCGGCAACGACGGCGCCTACGCCCTCTACCGCCGCATGGGGTTCGTGCCAGAGGCCCGCGGCCTCACCGTGCTGACCCGCGCCCTGAACCAGTGAGCGGATCGAACCAGATGGCACGGCGCCATCCCCGGCGGTGGAGCGAGCGCAGCGAGTGGAACCGCCGGCGGTCATCGGTGCCCCCTGGCAGGACCTCGGCATCGTGTCCTCACGATCGGCTTGCGCACCGATGACCCCGCTCCGCCGGCTCGCCGGCGCGGTGGCGGTCGCCACCGCCGTCGGTCTGGTCGGGCCCCTGCCGGCACCGCCCGTCTCCGCCACGGCCGCGCCACCGCTCGCCGACCAGGCGGAGCCGACGGTCGACATCCGGGGTCTCGAGCAGACCGCCTGGGTCACCCGCGTGGACACCTGGGCCCTGCGCCTGGCGGTCACCGGGGCCCCCGCCGGGTCGACCGTCACCGCCGAGCTCCACTCCCGGGTCGCCGACCGGAGCGCCTACGACGCCTCCTTCTACGGCGTCTTCGAGGACGACCCGGAGTCCTCCCTGCCCGCCTCCCTGCCCGACGTGGACCTCGACGAGGCCGAGCGGCTGCCCGACGGCAGCCGGTCGGTGTCGCTGGCCGTGAGCCTGCGCCAGGACCCGCCCGCCACGACCCGCCCCGGGTGGCAGTTCTTCTCCTCGGGCCTGCGCCCGGGCGTGTACCCGGTCGACGTCCGGGTGCTCGATCCCGACGGGGTCGAGCAGCAACGTCTCATCGTCCACCTCACCCGCGTCCCGTCGGACGAGGAGGAGGGGGTCGGCGACACCCCCGTGCTGGTCGCCCCCGTGATCTCCCTCGGGGCCGCGCCCACCATCGAGCCCGACGGCGACGCCGACCCCGACCCGGCCCTCGCCCGCCAGATCGACGACCTCACCGACGGGCTGGCCATGGGTGGCCCCCTGCCCTTCACCCTCGTCCCCCGACCCGAGTCGATCGAGGCGCTGGCGCGCGACGAGGAGGCGGCCGACTCCCTCGAGGCCCTGCAGCGCGTCGCCCGCGCCCGGCAGGTGGTCGACGGCCCCTACGTCGAGGTGCCCGTCGGAGCGTGGGTGGAGCAGGGGCTCACCGAGGAGCTGACCCGCCAGCGCGACCGGGGCAACGGCATCTTGACCGAGCAGCTGGGCCACGCCGACAGCAGCACGTGGGACGGCCGCTCGGACTTCACCCCGGCGGCCGCCGCCGCCCTCTGGCCGGTGGGGGTGCGCCGCACGATCCTCGCCCCCGGAGCCCTCGGGCCCGAGCCGGTCACCGGGCCCGTCACCATCCCCGCCGGGCCGGGGCGGACCCTGCAGGCGGTGGTCGTCGACGCCAACCTCGCCGCCGCCCTCACCCGTCAGCGCGACCCCGTGCTCAACGTCTCCGGGCTGGCCGCCGAGCTGGCGCTGCTCGCCACCGCGACCGACGGCGCGCAGGGCGTCGTGGTGGCCCCGACCGCGGACTGGCTGGCGGACCCTTCGAACATCGCCCTCCTCAGCGGGGTGCTGCGGGACCCGGCCGCACCGGTGGAGGCCGCCACCGTGGCCGAGCTCCTGGAGACCGTGCCCTCGGTGGGCCTGCGGGATCTGGCCGCCACGATCAGCCCCGACCTCGACGACCACCCCGAGCGTCTGGGTCTGGCCCGGGCCCGCCTCAGCTCCTACGCCAGCCTGGTCGGCTCGGCCACCACCGAGCTCGGGGCCCTCGACCAGCGCCTCCTGATCTCGGGGTCGACGGCGTTGACCCCCCGCGAGCGGTCGGCCTACGTGGAGAAGGTGCTGGTGGTCACCGAGGAGCGCTTCCAGGCGGTCCGATCGCCGGAGCCGCGCCAGACCGTCACCCTCACCTCCAGCGACGGTGACGTCCCCCTCACCTTGGTGAACGACCTCGATGTGCCGGCCACCGTCACGGTCGACCTCAGCACCAACGAACGGGTCGAGATCCGCCAGTTCAGCCGGACCCAGATCCTCGAGCCGGGGACGAACCAGCTGAGCATCCCGGTCCACACCCGGGCCCCGGGCGACTCCACCATCGAGATCACCGTCCGCACCACCGACGGCGCGGTCGACATCGACGAGATCCGCTACACCGTCCGGTCGACGGCCGTCCCCGGCATCGGCATCGTGCTGACCGCCGGCGCCGTGCTCTTCCTCCTCGTCTGGTGGGCCCGGCACTGGCTGCGCGACCGGCGGGCCCGCGGCGGTGGCGGGGGCGGCGGTGGGGGCGACGGTCCCGACCCGGTCGAGCCCCCGCCCGAGAGCCCCCACGGCGCCGTCGTGCCCACCGACCCCGAGCTCGTCTCGACGTAACCTGCGCGTCACCCACCGGGTCCGACGCTGGATCGGCGCCCCCCGGTGCCGTCCGAAACCCGGAGGATCCGAATGGCTGGCGTCCGCCTCGTCACCGACAGCTCGTGCGACCTGCCCCAGGACGTCGTCGACGCCCACGGCATCACGGTCGTGCCCCTCACCATCCGCTTCGGCGAGGAGGAGCTGACCGACCGGGTCGACCTGGACTCCGCCGCGTTCTACCGGCGCATGGCGAACCACGACGCGCTGCCGGAGACGGCGGCCCCCTCCCCCGGAGCCTTCGAGGAGGCCTTCCGGGCCGCGGGGGCCGATGGCGACGCCGTCGTCTGCCTCAACATCTCCTCGGCCCTCTCGGCCACCATGGCCTCGGCCCAGAACGGGGCCCGGGCCGTCGAGGGCGACCTCGACGTGCGGGTCGTCGACTCCAAGTCGATCACCGCCGGGCTCGGGACCCAGCTGATCCTGGCGGCCGAGGCCGCCGGCGGCGGCGCCAGCGCCGACGAGGTGGTCGCCGTCATCGAGGCCGCCATCCCCCGCACCCACATCCTGGGCGGCCTCGACACCCTCGAGAACCTGCGCAAGGGCGGCCGCATCGGGGGGGCCAGGGCGATGCTCGGCACCATGTTGTCGGTGAAGCCCGTGGTCGACATCAGCACCGGCGTGGTCGAGGAGGCGGGCAAGGTCCGCACCCGCAAGAAGCAGATGCAGTTCCTGCTCGACCAGCTCAAGGCGGCGGGCGCCGTCGAGCGGCTGGCGGTCTGCGACGGCGAGGCGCCCGATGCCGAGGAGTTCGCCGACCTGATCGCCGACGTCGTCCCGCGCGAGAGCTTCCGCCGCTCCACCATCGGCCCGGTCATCGGCACCCACGGCGGCCCCCGCATGATCGGCCTCACCTGGCTGGCGGCGCCCTGACCCCGCCCGGGGGGACGTCCCCCGTGAGCGGTGCCCCCGCTCCCCCCACCTCCCCCTAGGGTCGGCGCCCATGGGCTCCCCGCCTCCGTCGACCGGCGCGGCCCGGTCCGGGGCCCTCCTCGCCGGCCGCTACCGGCTCGATCACCCCCTCGCCACGGGGGGCATGGCCCGCGTGTGGGAGGCCCGCGACGAGGTGCTGGGTCGTCCGGTGGCGGTGAAGATCCTCCTGGAGCACCTGGTCGAGGACGCCTCTTTCGTCACCCGGTTCCGGGCCGAGGCCCTGGCTGCGGCCCGGCTGACCCACCCCTCGGTCGTCTCCGTCTACGACACGTGCTCGGCGCCGGGGCTCGAGGCCATCGTCATGGAGCTCGTCGACGGCGAGACGCTCCGCCAGCGCCTCGACGGCGGCCGGCTCGACGAGCCCGAGGCGGCCCGCATCGGCGCCCGGATCGCCGAGGCCCTGGCCGTGGCCCACCGGGCCGGCATCGTCCACCGCGACATCAAGCCGGCCAACGTGCTCCTGTCGACCACGGGCCGGGTCGTCGTCACCGACTTCGGGATCGCCAAGGCGGCCGAGGGCGCCGACCTCACCACCGGCGGCCAGATGCTGGGGACGGCCAAGTACCTCGCCCCCGAGCAGGTCGAGGGGCTCAAGGTCGACGGCCGAGCCGACGTCTACGCCCTCGGCGTGGTCCTCTACGAGGCGGTGTGCGGACGGGTGCCGTTCGCCGCCGACACCGAGGCCGCCACCGCCCTGGCCCGCCTCTACGGCGACCCGCCGGCGCCCCGCTCGCTCCGGCCCGACCTCGACCCCGACCTGACCCGCATCATCGAACGCACCCTGGCCCGCGACCGGGACGACCGCTGGCCCGACGCCGTCAGCCTGGGCCGCAGCCTGGCCGCCATCGCCGCCGGCCGGTCCGTGCCGGCCGACCCGCCCGGCGCCCCCGCCCCGCCCCCGCCGGTCCTGGCCAAGCCGCCGCCGGACCCCCCCGAGTCCGGCACCCGGTCCTGGCGCACGCCCGGCGACGACCCGTCCCCGGCCCCGAGCGGTCCCGACGCCTCCCGATCGTGGAGCGCTCCCGACGACGCCTCCCGATCGTGGCGGGCCCCGGAGTTGCCCCGCCCCGGTCCGCCCCCGCCGCGGGCCACCCCCCCGCCCCCGCGGCCGTCCCCACCGCCCCCGCAGTACCCCCCGCCCCCGCCGCGCCACGCCGCACCGCCACCGGGGCCGCAGTACCCACCCCCGCCGCCCGCCTCTCCGCCCCGCGCCAAGCGAAGGCTGGGTCCGAGGCTGGCGCTGGTCGCGGTGCTGGCCACCTCGTTGCTGATCATCGCCGCCCTGGGCTGGCAGCTCCTCGGCTCCGGCGCGACCGAGATGATCACGCCCGCCAACGCCATCGCCTTCGACCCCTACATCGGCGACGGCGAGCACGACGACGAGACCCCGCTGGCCCTCGACGGCGACGAGGCCACCCGGTGGATCACCGAGACCTACGGCAACGACGACGGCAGCCTGGGCAAACCCGGCGTCGGCCTCATCCTCGACCTGGGCGAACGCCGCAAGGTGGAGCGTCTCGAGATCACGTCGCCGACCCAGGGGTGGACGGCGCAGGCCTACGTGCTCGACGATGTGCCGAGTGCGGCGATCGACGGGGTGGAGGAGGCGGTGGGCGAGGTGAGCGGGATCGAGGGCAACGCCGACATCTCCCTCGGGGGCCGGGAGGGCTCCGTCGTCGTCCTCTGGATCACCCGCGTCGGTGGCGAGGGCACCGTCGAGATCGCCGAGGCCCGGGTCGAGGCCGGGGCGTGAGCGAGCGCCGCGAGCGAACCAGACAGCACAGCTCTCTCCCC
>DASYLG010000177.1:0-2695 GCA_036009685.1 Iamia sp.
CGGCCAGCTCCCGGCCGACCAGGTCCACCGACTCCTCGAAGGAGATGTTCACGTCATGACCGGTCTCGGCCTTGGTCGACGGGGTGAACACCGGCTCGGGCAGCCGGTCGGACTCCTGCAGGCCCTCGGGGAGCGGCGTGCCGTGCATCGTGCCCGACGCCTTGTACTCCTTCCAGGCCGAGCCGGTGATGTAGCCCCGGACGATGCACTCGATCGACAGCATGTCGGCCCGGCGGCACAGCATCGCCCGTCCCGCGATGGACGGGTCCTGGGCCTCGGCGGGCATGTCCTCCAGCTCGGTGGAGATGAGGTGGCCGGGCACCACGTCGGCCAGGTGGTCGAACCAGAAGGCGGACATGGCGGTGAGGACCCGGCCCTTGTCCGGGATCGGCTCGGCCATCACCACGTCGAACGCCGACAGGCGGTCCGAGGTGACCATGAGCAACCGGTCGTCGCCGGCGTCGTAGATGTCTCTGACCTTGCCCGAGGCCACGTGAGGGAGGGAGATGGCTGCCATCGTCGGGAACCTACCGGTCATGCCGGCCCCGGTCGCCATGGCATTAGGTTCCTGGCCGAACCCCGCTTCATCGACCAGGCGGAGACCGACGTTGAAGGCCCCCATCCCGGCCGACGAGGCCCGTCGCCTCGCGGCACTGCACCGGTACGGCATCCTCGACGCCCCGACCGACCCCGATCTCGAGGCGCTCACCCGCCTGGCGGCCTCCGTCGCCGGCTGCGAGGGGGCCGTCGTCAACCTGATCGACGCCGACCGGCAGGTGCCGGCGGCAGCCATCGGCACGGAGGCGGGGATCGTGCCGCGGCAGGACTCGCTGTGCGCCCACGTCGTGGCGGCCAACGCCCCGATCCACGTCTCCGACGCCCGTGACGACCCGCGCTTCGCCGACAGCCCCTTCGTCACCGGGGTGATCGCCGAGGTCCGGCTCTACGCCAGCGCCCCGCTCGTCACCCCCGACGGCTACGCCATCGGCTCCCTGTGCGTGGTCAGCTCCGCGGCCGGCACCCTGTCCGACGAGCATCTCGCCGCCCTCGAGGACCTGGCCCACCAGGTCGTCCAGCTGCTCGAGCTGCGCCGCCACGTCGAGGACCTGGGCAACGCCCTGGCCGAGGTCGACCACATGGCGGCCCACGACCACCTCACCGGACTGTCCAACCGCCGGCGGTTCATGGAGGAGGTGGCGTCCCGCCTGCGGGGCCGGGGGGCGGTGACGCCGCTGATCGTCTACTGCGACCTCGACGGGTTCAAGCCGATCAACGACGCCCACGGTCACGAGGCCGGCGACCTGGTCCTGGTGGCGGTGGCCGAGCGGCTCGAACGGGCGGTGCGCCACGACGACGTGGTGGCCCGCATCGGTGGTGACGAGTTCGCCGTGCTCTGCACCGACCTGTCCGAGGACGACGTCGCCACCCTCGTCCGGCGGCTCCGGGAGGAGGTCGAGCAGCCGATCACCACCCCCGCGGGCGACCTCACCATCGGCCTCAGCCTGGGGGTGGCGCGGGCCTACGGGGCGGCCGACGTCGACGACCTGCTGCGCGCCGCCGACGAGGCCATGGACGACAACAAGAGGGGCCGGCGGCTCAGCCCCGGAGCGGACGGCTAGAGGATGGCGCCGGGGCGGTAGTCGGCGGCATCCGGGTCGGCGGCCACCAACCGGTCGACCTCGGCCACGAAGGCGGCGGTCTGGGCCGGCGCCCGGCCCACGAACTCCAGGGGGTCGGCCACGATGCCGGCGATGGCCGCCGGGTCGAGACCGAGGCGCTCGTCGCCGGCCAGCCGGTCGAGCAGGTCGTTGCGCTCGGCGCCCTTCTCCCGCATCTCCAGGGCGACGGCCACGGCGTGGTCCTTGATGGCCTCGTGGGCGACCTCGCGGCCGACGCCGGCCCGGACGGCGGCCATCAGGACCTTGGTCGTGGTGAGGAACGGCAGGTAGCGCTGGAGCTCGCGTTCGACCACGGCGGGGAAGGCCCCGAACTCGTCGAGCACGGTGAGGGTGGTCTCGATCAGCCCGTCGAGGGCGTAGAAGGCGTCGGGCAGGGCCACCCGACGGACGACCGAGCAGCTGACGTCGCCCTCGTTCCACTGGTCGCCGGCCAGGGCCGTGACCATGGCCAGGTGCCCGCCGAGGATCACCTTCAGCCCGCAGATCCGCTCGGTCGAGCGGGTGTTCATCTTGTGGGGCATGGCCGACGACCCGACCTGGCCGGGCTTGAACCCCTCGGTCACCAGCTCCTGGCCGGCCATGAGGCGGATGGTGGTGGCCAGGCTGGTGGGACCGGAGGCGATCTGGACGAGGGCCGAGACCACGTCGAGGTCGAGCGACCGGGGGTAGACCTGGCCCACGTTCTCCAGGAGCCGCTCGAAGCCCAGGTCCCTGGCCACCTCGGCCTCGAGGGCGTCGACGCCGACGTCGGAGCCGAGGAGGTCGAGCATGTCCTGCTGGGTGCCGACGGGGCCCTTGATGCCCCGCAGCGGGTAGCGGGCCACCAGGTCGTCGAGCCGGGCCAGGGCGACGAGGAGCTCCTGCCCGCTGTTGGCGAAGCGCTTGCCCAGCGTCGTGGCCTGGGCCGGGACGTTGTGCGAGCGCCCGGCCATCACCAGCGTCTCGTGCTCGGCGGCCCGCCGGGCCAGCCGGGCGAGCACGGCCACGACCCGCCGGCGGACCAGGCGCAGCCCGTC
>DASYLG010000178.1:0-5186 GCA_036009685.1 Iamia sp.
CCGACCGGCGCCGCGGCTGAACGCCCAGGCGACCAGCCCGACGTCGCCCCGCCCGCCGGGGGTGATCCGGGGAGCCGCCCTGCTCTCGCTCATCGGCCGGCCCGATCGGGCTGGGGCGTGGTGAGGTCAACCCGCTCGTCACGGGCGATGGCCAGCGCCGTGGACAGCCCGCGCTGGGTGGCCCGCTCGACCACGACCTGGGCGGTCATGCGCATCGGCAGGACGGCGCCGACCCACGCCGGGGCCACGATCCACCGGCGCCGCCGGGCGATCCCGCGCTCGAGCGCCCGCACGCCGACCTCCAGCGGGGCGACGCCGGTGGCCTTGGCCGCGGGACCCTGGCCCATCAGCGCCCGGGCCGCCTCGGTGCCGAAGCCGCGGCTGGTCATGTCGGTGTCGAGCTCGCCGAAGTAGGCGACACCGACGCGGGCGCCGCTGGGCCGGAGCTCGGCCCGGAACGTGTTGCCGAGGGCCTCGACCGCCGCCTTGGACGCCCCGTAGGCGCCGAGCAGCGGCGGCTGGACGGCGGCGGCGAGCGAGGCGATGGCCACGGCGTAGCCGCCCGGGTGGCTGATGTGCGGGCCGGCGGCGCGGAGCGTCAGGTAGGAGCCCATGACGTTCACCTCGAGGGTGCGGCGCATGATCTCCGGGTCGCCGCCGATCAGCGGGAGCTGGGCGGCGACCCCGGCGTTGGCCACGACGACGTCGAGCCCGCCCAGATGGCCGACGGCGGTGGCGACCGCCGCCTCCACCTCGTCCTCGACGGTGACGTCGCACTCGGCCCACGGCGCGCCACCGCAGCGGTCGGCCACCGCGGCCAGGGCCTCGGGCTCCAGCCCGGCGAGGGCCACGCGGGCACCCCGCTGGTGCAGGCGCTCGGCCAGGGCCGCGCCGATGCCGCGGGCCGCCCCGGTGATCAGCACCCGTCGTCCCGTCAGCTCACCCATCGGTCGGCTCCCCCGCGGCGTCGGCGCCGCACGAGTCGGTGGGTTCCTCGCCGGCGAGGCGGGCCTCGATGAACGCCGTGACCGCCTCGGCGGTGGCCGGGAGGATCGAACCGTGGTCGGCGCCGTCGATCACCGTCAGCTCGGTGACCTGGCCGGCGCTGCACATCCGATCGAAGAGGTCCCGCACCCGGTCGATCACCACCCGGTCGTCGACGGTCCCCGAGGCCAGGTAGACGGGCACGCCGTCGATGGCGACCTCACCCACGTCGTTCTCCCGGACCAGCGAGGCCGCCGGCTCGGTCTCCCGCGGGTCGGCGATGAAGGCACCGGCGATGGCGATCGGGATGAGGGCCTCGGTGATCTCGTCGAGGCAGCCCGTCTCGAAGATCGACGAGGCGGCCAGCGCCTCGGGCGTGAGGTAGTCCGCCGGGTCGATGTCAGGGTGCTCGCCGACCCCGCTGACGACGGCCATCATCGTGAGGATGGCGGTGACGATCGGGTCGATGCCGCCGTAGACCCGGTCGAGCATGGCGGCCGGGGCGAGGGCGACGGTGCCGACCAGCTCGAGCTCGGGCGCCCGCTCGGCGGCGAGCTCGTGGGCGCTGAGGGCCCCGTGACCGCCCTGCGAGTGGCCGATCGAGACCCACCGCTCACCGGCCCCGGCGTCGGGGAGCTGACGGGCGGCCCGCACGGCGTCGATGACGGCGTTCCCCTCGCTGGGCTTGGAGAGGTACGGGTGGAGCTCCCCGACCGGGCCCTGGCCCACGTAGTCGGTCATGGCCCAGACGCCCTCGACCCCCCAGCCCGGCGCCTCGGTGGCCGACCGGCTGAGGGCGCACTGCTCGGCCACCCCGGTGGTGCCGTGGGCGGTCGAGATGACGGGCCACCCGCCGTCGGGCGCCGCCGCCGTCGGGTAGGTGACGATGCCGGTGACGGCCCGGTCGGTGCCGGCGGCGTCCTCGGAGTGGTACATCACCCGCACGCTGGCCCGCCCGTCGACCTCGCCGACGACCTGGGTCCGGATGAGGTCCCCGGGCTCGCCCTCGGGCAGCGGGTCGGGCACGACGTAGAAGTCGTCGACCGAGCCCTCGAACACCTCGACCTCGGCCGCCCCCTCGGTCGTCGGGGTCGGGGCGGTGGTCGCGGTGGTCGTGGTCGTCGTGTCGGCCCCGTCGTCCTCGCCACCCGAACAGGCGGCGAGCAGGGCGAGGACGAGCACGACGGCGCCGAGACGTTTCATGAACACCATTGTCTACAGATACGCCGGCCCACCGCCATTCTCCCCCTCCGAACTGGCGATCGGATCCGGCGGCTTCCCGCCGGATCTGATCGCCAGTTCGCTGGGGAGGCAAGGATGTCCCGATGGCCTGGGGCGCAGTCGCAGCGGCGGTGATCGGGGTCGCCCTCGTGGTGAGCCCGGCATGGCGGGTCAGCCGGGGGTGGGTGACCCTCGCCCACGAGGTGGGCCACGCCTTGGCCGCCATCGTGGCCGAGGGCCGGGTGCGCCGCATCCGGGTCGAGCTCGACACCTCCGGCGTCACCGAGTGGAGCGGCGACTCGGTCCGTCGCCGGATCCCGCGGGGGTTCGTGGCCTGGTGGGGCTACCCCGCGCCCGGCCTGGGCGCCGTGCTGCTGGGCCTCGCCGTGCAGACCGGCCACGAGGTCGTGGGTCTCGGGGTCCTGGCCGCCGCCGCCGTGGTCGTGCTGGCGGTGTGGATCCGCAGCGCATGGGGTGCCGCCCTCACCGTCGTCCTGGCCGCCGCCGGCGCGGCCGGAGCGGCGAGCGGTGACGCCACGGCCGAGGCGGTCGCGGTGGGGATCGCCGCCCTGTGGGCCGTCGGCGGCATCCGGGCGGCGGCCTCGGCCGCCCCCCGGACCCGGCGGGGCGACGGCTCGGACCAGGCCACCCTCGCCCAGGTCCTGTGGCTGCCGGTCGGGTTCTGGTCGGCCACGATGGTCGTCATGGCGGTGGTGACGACGCTGGCGGCTGTCGCCCTGGTCGCCCCGGCGGTGACCGGCTGAGCCGACGGGCCGTCACACCGGCGCCGGCGCCGGACACGAGGGGGGTGATGGACGGCGTGCGGGAGGAGACGGGGTTCGAGCGGCTGTACCGGACCCAGTGGGCGACGGTGCACCGCTACGCCGCCCGCCGGGTGGGACCCGACGCCGCCGGCGACGTGGCCGCCGCCACCTTCGCCACCGCCTGGCGCCGGGCCCAGGGCGCGGAGGGCGATGGCGAGCTGCCGAGCGTCGCCTGGTTGATCACCACCGCTCGCAACCACGTCCTCAACACCGTGCGCGGGAACCGGCGGCGCCGGGCCCTGGTCGAGCGGGTGACGGCCCCCTTCGCCACGGCCGCCGTCGACGCCGGCTGGGACCCGGAGGCCGCCGAGGCCAGCCGGGCCCTGCTCGACCGGGTCCGGCGCACCCTCGACGACCTCGACGCCGAGATCGTCTTCCTCACCGCGTGGGAGGAGCTGTCCGCCCCCGAGATCGCCGAAGTCGTCGGGCTCCGGCCCGACGCCGTCCGGGCCCGTCTCAGCCGGGCCCGCCGCCGCCTCCGCGCCGACTCCCCCGATCACCCCGAGGAGGGACCGACCGATGCCCACTGACCTCGACCCCATCGCCGTCCTGGCTCGCACCGACCCCGCCGCCGGTCGTCCCGTCCCCGTGGCCCCGACGTTCGACGAGCTCGTGGCGCTCCCGGCTCTTCGCTCGGCGCGCCACCGGGGTCGAGCCGTGGTGCTCGCCGCCGCCGTCCTCCTCGTCGTGCTGGTCGCCGGTGTCGCCATCGCCGTGGCCACCGACACCGAGCGAGATCCCTCCCCACCTGCCGACACCGCGCCGGCCACCGAGTCCGACGCCACCCTGCCTCGGTTGGAGCTGACGGTCCGGGAGCCGGCGGCGCCCGCCCTCCTCGCCCTGGCCGACCGGGCCGAGGCGGACCTCGCCGTCGTGCCGGCGGCGAGCGTCGCCTACGCCCGGACCGTCTCCCGCAACCAGGAGATCACCGTGGACGGCGACCGGACCTCCATCGACCACACCGCATCCCAACAGGAGACATGGACCGAGCCCGACGGCAGGTACCACTGGCGCCGAGGGCCGGGGCCGACGGCCCGTGACGGGTCCGTCGTCCAGGTGGGCCCGGACCTCCTCCTCCCGGGGGGGGACCTGGTCGACGGCGACCCCACCGTGGCCGAGCCGTTGGCCCGGCCGCAGGGGGTCGACGCCGTGCGGGCCGACCTGCACGTCGGCCAGGGCGGACAGCCGGAGCCGTACAACGCGTTGGAGCGCCTGGTCGAGATCCTGGGCCGCCAGCCCCTGCTCGCCGACGACCGGGCTGCGCTGTACCGGGCCCTGGCCACCATCGACGGCATCGAGCACCGCGGCGAGGTGGTCGACCGGGCGGGACGCGACGGCATCGCCTTCTCCTACGAGACCGACTTCGCCGGTGCCCTCTCGGAGCTGATCGTGGTCGTCAATGACGAGACCGGCGAGCTGCTCGAGACCGAGGAGGTCATGTTGGAGAGCGCGCCAGCCATCCCCATCGACGAGCCGGTGGTGCAGCGCTACGAGGTCGTCCTGACCGTGGCCTCGGTGGCTGCGGTGGGCGAGCGGCCCTGATCAACCGAGCTCGGGGAGCTCCTGGGGGAGGTCGACCAGCTCCCGCAGGGGGTCGCCGAACGCCTCGACGTGGTCGAGGGCGGTGCGGATCGTCCAGCCGTCGGGGGCCAGGTCGGGGTCGTCGAGCTCGTCCCACGTGATGGGGATGGACACCGGAGCACCGGCGGCGGGACGGGCGCTGTACGGCGCCACCAGCGTCTTGTTGACCGCGTTCTGGGTGAAGTCGAGGCGGGCCCTCCCACCCCGCTCCCGCTTGGCCCACGCCCAGCTGACCAGCTCGGGCACGACCCGCCCCACCGCCCGCGACAGGGCCTCGACCCAGTCGCGGGTGTCGTCGAAGCCGTAGCCGGGGGCGACGGGGATCCAGATCTGGATGCCCCGCTTGCCGGTGACCTTGGCCGCGGCCCGGACGCCGAGCTGATCGAGGGCGGCCCGGTGGAGGACGGCCAGCTGGACCAGGTCCTCCCAGGTCGTGTCCTGGCCCGGGTCGAGGTCGACGTAGGCCCAGGCCGGCTCCTGCGACGCTCCGGTGCGGGAGTTCCACGGGTTGAGCTCGATCGAGCCGTAGTTCGCCAGCCAGGCCAGCGCCGGCGGGCTGTCGACCACGAAGTAGGT
>DASYLG010000179.1:0-1869 GCA_036009685.1 Iamia sp.
CCCTGACCGGCGAGCTGTCGGTGCTCGAGCCCACCCCCGACTCCGAGCCCGTCCGCGCCGGCGGCGGCGTGGCCTAGTTCCGAGGCTCGAGCACCCGCTGGACGATGGTGACGTCGAGCCAGCGACGGAACTTGCGGCCGACCTCGCGCTCGACGCCGACGACCGTGAAGCCGCATCGCTCGTGGAGGGCGATCGAGGCCTGGTTGCCACCGGCGATGCGGCCGATCACGGTGTGGAAGCCGCGCTGCTCGGCCGCCTCGACGAGCGCCTCCAGCACGGCCCGGCCGACGCCCTTGCCCTGGTGGTCGGAGGCGACGTAGACGGAGTCCTCGACGGTGGTCGAGTAGGCGGGTCGATCCCGGTAGGCCGACAGGGAGCCGAACCCGATCACCACCTGGCCCTCGACGGCGACCATGACGGCGTGGGCCCCCGAGCGGTCGGTCAGCCAGAGGCGCTGGTCCTCGGGACTGCGGGGCCGGAGGTCGAAGGTCGCCGTGCCCTCCAGGACCTCGCGGTTGTAGATGGCCCGGATCCCCTCGGCATCGTCGAGCGTCGCCAACCGCACGTCCATCCGGCGAGCGTAGGCACCGATCCCCCCGCCCCCCGGATCTCAGCGGGGGACGGTGGCGCCGGAGGTCGCCAGCTCGGCGGCATCCCGGTTGGCGCGCACCTGGGCGGCGGCGGCTTCGTCCCAGGCGGCTCGCAGGCGGGCGATCTCGGCCCCGACGTCGGCGCCGGAGAGGATGCCCTCCTGGGTGCGGCGGTGGTCGTCGTACTCCCGGCGATGACCGCCGGACCAGTCGGCCAGATGGACCTGGGCCGCGGCCCGGGCGCCGAGCCCCGACGTCAGGTGGTCGAGCAGGGCCTGGAGCCGCTGGCCCACCAGGTCGGCCCCGCTGAAGTCGAAGTCGACCGGCTCGGCCGCCTCGGCCACGGGGGGTCGCGGTGCGCATCCGTCTCGCCATCCCATGCCGTCACCTCCGGGTGGTGGTCCTCGTCCGCCCGACCGGCCTACCCACGACCGTCGGACACCACGCCTCGTGCTCGGTCATCCGGTCGGGGTGGGCATCGGCGTCGGGGCAGGGCCCGGGGACGGCGCCGGGACGGGCAGGGGCATGGTGGTGGTGCCGGTCGGGGGCGACGGGGCCGGCCCCGGCGTGGTGGTGGGGCTCGGACCGGTGCTCGGCGGGAACACCTCGGTCCGGATGATGCGCCCGACGTCGGCGACGGTCGGGGCGACCCCGGCCTCCTGCTGGCGGGCGAAGTAGGCCTCGACGGCCGGGTGGTCGACGATCACATCGGCGACCTGCGAGTCCGGGCCCGAGTAGGTGCGGTAGATCCAGCGCCGGACCTCGGCCTGGGGCGACGACCCGCCCAGCTGGTCGATCTGCTCCTGGGTGAGCGAGCGCACCAGGCCCTGGCCCCCACCGGGCGAGAGGCCGAGGTGGCCGCCGCCGGCGTCGCTGTTGTGATCGACCACCTGGGTGTCGAGCCCGGCGGCCCGCCGCCACGCGACGAGAGCGGTGAGCCCGGGCCCGTCGGCGGCCTCGTCGCCCAGCGCCTCGGGGGCGAAGGGGCGGGCCTCGTACCAGAAGAGGGCGTCGTCGCCGGTGTTGATCGTGACGGTGAGATGGCGGACCCGGCGGCCGACGAGGGCGCCGTAGTGCTCGGTGTCGTCGGTGGCGGCGCCGGCCGGGATGGCGGGCTGCACCATCAGGTAGCCGACCGAGAACCGGGACGACGGGTCCTCCATCTGCGACAGGGCCCGGCTGGCCACGTGGTTGCCCAGGCTGTGGGCGGTGACGTTGACGTCGGCGTCGGGGTTGAACCGGGCGATGGCGGTGAACAGCGGGGCCAGGGCGTCACCGG
>DASYLG010000180.1:0-5431 GCA_036009685.1 Iamia sp.
CGCGAGCCGGAACGTCTTCGCGGTCGGCGTCTCGTCGGTGATCGCGACGACGGTCGCGGTCTCCCAGGCCATCGGTTCAGTCGCCCTGGTACCGCTGCTCGAGCCAGGGATCGCCCCGGTCGTGGTAGCCGCCGTCCTCCCAGTAGCCCCGCTGGTCGTGGTCGAGCACCTCGATCCGCGACGCCCACTTGGCGCTCTTCCAGAAGTAGAGGTGCGGGACGAGGAGCCGGGCCGGGCCGCCGTGGATCGGCTCCAGGGGATCGCCGTCGACCTCGAACGCCAGCCACGCCTTCCCGTCGGTGACGTCGGCCAGCGGCAGGTTGGTGGTGTAGCCGGTGTGGCTGTGGATCAGCACGTGGCGGGCCGACGGCAGCACCCCACCCGCCTGCTCCAGCAGCACGTCCACCGAGACGCCGACCCACGTCATGTCGAACTTCGACCAGGTGGTCACGCAGTGGATGGCCCCGTCGTAGGTCGAGCGGGGGAGGGCCTCGGCCTCCTCCCACGACCACGTCCGGGGCGTGGCGACGAGGCCGTCGACGGCGAAGCTCCATGCCGCGGGGGGAAGGTCGGGCACCAGCTCGACGTGGAGGACGGGCCAGTCGTCCCCGGCGTCGTACTGGCCGGGCGGGAGGCGGGGGTCGCGCTCGCGGCGCCGACCGGTGAAGCCGCGGGTGACGGGCATGGCACCAGCATGGCGCAGACGCGGCCGGGCCCCCGCCGGCGGGACCGGCAGGGGCACCGACGCGGGGGTGGGGGGATCAGGCCGCGGCGTCGGCGGTCCTGCTGAAGACCATGCCGAGGCTGATCACGGCCAGCCAGATCGGCATGAAGAAGCCGACGAGGCCGGGGAGCGAGGTGCCCACGGCCAGGCCGACGGGCGGCAGCAGCAGCAGGACGCTGACCACGCCCATCCAGCGGGGGACGAGCCGGTTCCTGCGGAAGGCCATCACGGCCATGGCGACGGCGGCGGCGGCGACGCCCCACCAGCCCAGCAGGACGCCGAAGTCGAGGAGGATGTGGTTCACGAACAGGCCCTCTCTCGACATGGTCTCGCCGTACTCGACGCCGCCGTGCAGGTAGAGGCCCATGGCCCCGACGATGCCGTAGAAGATGACCATGACGGTGGTCGTGAGGGCGATGCCCTGGCCGACGATGCGAGCGGCCAGGTCCCGCGGCGCCCGGGCCTCGGCCCACCGGCGCCAGCCGGCGGCGGCGACCATGAGGCAGCCGATCGAGACGAGACCGAGGATGAACGAGACGCGGTACGGGCCGGCTTCGAGCTTGTCCACGACCTCGACGCCCTTGGTGTAGTCCTCCTCCTCGAGGGCCGGGTAGGCGAGAAAGCTGGCGACGAGGCCGGTGCCGGCGCCGACGAAGCTCCAGAGGGGCCAGCGGGCCCTGCCGCGGGCGGTCGGCGCATCGGCCGTCGACGCCGGGTGGGGGGCGATGTGCCGGTCGACGGTGGGACGGGGCGGGGAAGAGGTGACGGTGATGCTCATGGCGGTGGTGGCTCCTGGTGTGTGTCGTGGGGGTGTCTCGGTGACGGGAGGAGCATCCGACGGGCCCCCTGGAGACCGCTTGGACGCTGCTTGGGGGCCACCGGTCGTGCGTTCCAAGTCCTGGTCAGCGGCCCTTCCGGGTGCGGGCCGGTGCGAGGCGTCGTGGTCCGCCGGCCGGGCTGCGAGGATCGGGGGCGTGGACCGACCGGGCTTCACCCTCCTGCCCACCGCCATCGGGACGTGTGCCATCGCCTGGCGCGGGGACGGGATCGTGGCCGTCGCCCTCCCCGAGGCCGACGACGCCGCCACCGAGCGTCGGCTGCGCCGCTCCGTGGCCGACGTCGAGCGCTCCGAGCCGCCGCCCGCCGTCCAGGACGTGCTCGACGACGTCGTGGCCCTGCTGGCGGGGGAGCCGGTGGACCTGACCGCCGTCGCCGTCGCCGTCGACCACACGTCCGACTTCACCCGCCGCGTCCACGAGGTCGTGCGGGCCATCCCACCGGGCCAGACCCGGACCTACGGCGAGGTGGCCGAGCTCGCCGGTGAGCCGGGCGGGGCCCAGGCGGTGGGCCGGGCCATGGGGTCCAACCCGGTGCCCATCATCGTCCCCTGCCACCGGGTGGTCGGGGCCGGGGGGCGGCCCGTCGGCTTCTCGGCCCCGGGCGGCGTGGCCACCAAGCAGCGCATCCTCCGCATCGAGGGGGCGACGGCAGGTGGCCAGCCCTCCCTCTTCGAGCCCGCCCCTGGCCAACCCACGGCCGTCGTCGGCCGCCCCTCCGCGAGACGCCCGTGAGCCCGGGTGATCCCGTCGACGTGGTCGTCGTCGGCGGCGGGGTCATGGGGGCGGCCACGGCGTGGGCGGTGGCCGGCCGGGGCGCATCGGTCCTCCTCGTCGAGCAGCACGCCCCCGGCCACCAGCGGGGCAGCTCCCACGGGTCGTCCCGGATCTTCCGCCACGCCTACGCCCAGGTCGGCTATGTCGAGCTGGCCCGCCGGGCCCTGGCCGGGTGGCGGGCGCTGGAGGCGGAGACCGGCCGTGAGGTCCTGACCCTGACCGGTGCCGTCGACCACGGCGAGCCGACGGCCGTCGCCGAGCTGCAGGCCGCGCTGGGCCAGGCCGCGGTGCCGTGCGAGGTGCTGCCGCCCGCGGAGGCGTCGGACCGCTGGCCCGGGCTGCGGTTCGACACCACCGTCCTGTTCCACCCCGACGCCGGTCGGCTGCACGCCGATCTCGCCGTCCGGTCGCTGCACGGGGCCGCCGGCCGACGGGGGGCGTCGGTCCGGCTGGCCACCACCGTGGCCGCGGTCGACGAGGTCGGCGACGGGGCCGAGGTGCGGCTCGCCTCCGGCGAGGTGATCGCGGCCGGCGCCGCCGTCGTGGCCGCCGGAGCCTGGGCGTCACGGCTGCTGGGCGGGGTCGACGGGCTGCCGGCCCTGCGGGTGACGGTCGAGCAGCCGGCCCACTTCCAGCCCGTCGACGGGGCCACCGTCTGGCCCAGCTTCATCCACCACCCGGGCGCCCTCCTCACCATGGACCGGGCCGCCAACGGCGTCTACGGCTTGGCCGGCGAGGAGGGGGTGAAGGTGGGCTTCCACGGCATCGGGGCCGAGATCGACCCCGATCTCACCGAGCGCCCGATCGACGCCGCCGCCCTCGACGACCTGCGCCGCTACGCCGAGACCTGGGTGCCCGGGGTGGTGTCGAGCCGGGCCGAGCCCTCCGCCTGCCTGTACACCACCACGCCCGACCACGACCCGGTGATCGACCGCTCCGGCGCCGTCACCGTCCTGGCCGGCTTCAGCGGCCACGGCTTCAAGTTCGCCCCGGCCATCGGCGCCCTGGCCGCCGACCTGGTCCTCGACGGCGCCTCCCCAGAGGCGATCTTCGCCCTCGGCTCCCGGGTGGCCCGTTCCGAGGCCGGCATGCCGAGGTAGCCCGGACCGAACCCCGCACGAAAGGGCCCGTCAGTCCGGCTCCTTCGGGCCGAGAACGTCCGGCGGGCTCAGCCGTGCTGCCAGACGCGCTGCTTGAGGGTCCTGGTCCCGTCCAGGGCCACCGCGTCGAGGCGCTTCGTCTCGGGCTCGGCCAGCGACCACCCGAGGGCGCCGGCGTTCTGGGTGGCCTGGTCGGCGTTCTTGGCGCCGGGGATGGGGATCGAGCCCTTCTCGATCAGCCAGCGGAGGGCGACCTGGGCCGGGGTGCGGTCGTGGGCCTCGCCGACCTCGCGCAGCACGGCGACGACGTCGTCGACCTCCTCCATCGGGTGGGTCGAGAACGTGCGGCTCCCCGGTGGGGGCGAGGCGGCCGAGTACTTGCCCGTCAGCCGGCCCTGCCCGATGGGCGAGTAGGCGAGGATCCTGACGCCCAGCCGCTCGCAGGTCGCCGCCAGCCCACCGGTCTCGGGCCGGCGCCGCAGGAGCGAGTGCTCGACCTGGTTCGACGCCAGGGCCACGTCGTGGGACGCCAGCGCGGCGTGGATCTTCTCGACCTCGCCGGACGAGTAGTTGGAGACGCCGACGGCCCGCGTCAGGCCCTCGTCGACCACGGCGGCCAGGGCCTCGGCCAGGGCGCCCTTGGACCGGAGGCTGACCGGACCGTGGAGCTGGTAGAGGTCGACCCGCTCGACGCCGAGTCGTTCGATCGACGCCAGCAGGGCGTCGCGCAGGGCGGCGCGCACGTTGAGCTTCTGCGGCATCGGCATGAACTTGGTGGCCAGCACCACCCGGTCCCGATCGGCGGGGCGGGCGGCGAGGAGCCGGCCGATGATCCGCTCGCTCTCGCCGCCGCCGTAGACCTCGGCCGTGTCGATCAGGGCGACGCCGCCGTCGAGGGTGGCGGACCACGCCTCGGCGATGCGGTCCTCGGTGAGGTCGGCGTCGTAGCCGCCCATGCCCCAGGTCGCCTTGTCGCCCCAGGCCCACGTGCCCAACCCGAGCGGGGCGATGGGCTCGTCGATCCCGGCCAGGGTGATCTCGTCGGCTGCCATGGCCCGACCCTACGAGCCAGAGCCGGGGGCCGACGCCGGGAGGGCTGAAGCCCCCACGGCCCCCCTCCCGGCGTCGGTGATCTGATCCGCGCGAGGCCCGGTCCCGGCACCCGGACGAGGCGGCGACGAGCCAGAGCAGGGCGAGCCCGCCCGCACCGCCCGGGAGGGGGCCGACCCGAAGGCGGGTCGCGGGCGGTGGTGGTGAGCGACGGGGTGGGGGTGAGGGCCACGAGGTGGAGGTGGGGGCGGTCGGGGCATGGGAGCAGCATCGTCCGAGCCCCGTGGGGCCCACGGGCACCGGGCTTGTGATCCGCTGAAGACCCTGACCAGGGCCGATGTCCGGCGCCGGGCACCCGTCGGCCCGTCACACGTTTGCCGTCACGTGTTGTTCGGGTACCGTGGCGAACACACGTCCGGTCAGGTGCTCGCCAGTGGCTGCGAGCCGGGCCCTCCCCGGACGCAGCGCCCCGGCGCCCGGTCCTCCGGGTGCCGTGGTCCTCACCGCCACCAACGCGGGCCGCGCCCGCACGACACGAGGAGGTCACGCCGTGCGCGTGCTCACCGCCACATCCACGACCCAGGGCGACCGGCCCGACGACTGCTGCTGGACCCACGAGGGCGAGCTGGTCTCGCTGCCGCTGCTCGAGTGCTCCTGTCCCGACTGCGGGTGCGACCGGAGCTTCACCGGTCTCGACAGCCACCGGTCCACCACCACCTGCGCCGTCACCGAGGCCCCGCTCGAGCCGGCCGCGCTCCGCCGGGCGGTGGTCCGCTCGCTGGCCGCCGGCGGCTGGCTGGTCGATCTCGACGCCCCGCCAAGCGACGGCCCCGAGGTCGTCGAGACGCTGGCGGACCTCCACCTCCTGGTCGACGGGCCCCGGCCCGAGGCCGCCCTCTCGGCGCTCGACCGCGAACTGGTCGACGACGTCATCGCCCGCATCG
>DASYLG010000181.1:0-5575 GCA_036009685.1 Iamia sp.
TTCCTGGGCGACCCCGACGGCTACCAGGTCGAGCTCGTCCAACGTCACGCCGACTGAACCACCCATCCGATCCCGAGAGGACCACCGATGATCCGCTTCTCCGTGCCCTACGCCGCCGGCGAGGGCAAGACCTTCGACCACGACTACTACCGCGACAGCCACGTGCCCCTGGCCGTGAGGACCTGGGGGGTCGAGCGCTTCGAGATCGACAGGGGCGTCGACGGCCCGTACGTCGCCGCCGTCCACTTCTTCTTCGACTCGCTCGAGGCCATGGGTGCCGCCCTCGCCGTCGAGGGCACCGCCGCCGTCCAGGCCGACGTCCCCCGCTACACCAACATCACCCCGGAGCGTCAGGTCTCCGAGATCGTGTGAGCTGCTCGCGGAGCTTGAACTTCATGACCTTGCCCGAGGGGTTCAGGGGCAGCTCGCCGACGACGTGGACCTGGCGGGGGATCTTGAAGTTGGCCAGGCGCTCGCGGCTCCAGGCGATCACCTCGTCGGGGTCGATCTCGTGGCCGGGGACGGGGATGACGAAGGCCACGCCGACCTCGCCCATCCGGTCGTCGGGCCGGCCGACCACCGCGACCTGGGCGACGTCGGGGTGCTGCAGCAGCTGGGCCTCGATCTCCGCCGGGTAGGCGTTGAACCCGCCCACGATGAACATGTCCTTGATGCGGTCGGTGATCCGCAGGTTGCCGCCCTCGTCGATGAGGCCGACGTCGCCGGTGCTGAGCCAGCCGTCGGCGTCGATGGCCCGGGCCGTGGCCTCGGGATCGGCGAAGTACTCGGTCATCACGTTGTAGCCCCGGACGGTCACCTCGCCCGGCTCACCCAGAGGCCGCTCGTCGCCGTCCTCGTCCACGATGCGGACCTCGACGCCGTCGATCGGGCGACCGACGGTGCGGGCCACCACGTCGGGCGGGTCGGTGTGGGCGCACATGCTCACCGTGCCCGTCGTCTCGGTGAGGCCGTAGCCGGTGACCACGTCGTCGATCGCCAGCTCGGCGCGCATGCGCTCGATCACCGTGACCGGCACGACCGCGGCGCCCGTGATCGACAGGCGGAGCCCGGACAGGTCGTAGCGGTCGCGGTCGGGGTGGTCGAGGATCGCCTGGAAGACGGTCGGCGGACCGGGGAGGACGGTGATCCGCTCCTCGGCCACGGTCGCCATGACGCGGGCCGGGTCGAACACGGCCTGGGGGACCAGCGTCGCCCCGGTGAGGACGCACGCCAGGACGGCGGACTTCAGGCCGGCGGTGTGGAAGAAGGGATAGACGGTGAGGTAGCGGTCGCCGGGCTGCAGCCCGACGGCCTCGCACCAGCTCACGTAGGTGCGGACGCTGGCACCGTGGGTGAGCACCGCGCCCTTGGGGGCGCCGGTGGTGCCCGAGGTGAAGATGATGTCGCTGCGGTCGTCGGGCCCGACCGCCTCGGATCGGCGGGCGACCTCGCCGGGGGTGGTCGCCGCCCCGGCGGCGAGGAAGGCGGCCCAGGAGGTCGCCCCCTCGCGGTCGGGCCCGTCGAGGACGATTCGGGTGCGGAGGTCGGGGACGTCGACGCCCTGGAGCTCGGCCAACAGGTCCCGCCCCACCACGTCGGTCGCCGTGAGCAGCACGCCGGCGCCCGAGGTGCGGAGCACGTGGCCGGCCTCCTCGCCCCGGTACCGGCTGTTGAGCGGGACCAGCACGGCCCCCGTCAGGTAGGTCCCGAACGAGGCGGCCAGCCACCGCAGGCTGTTCGGGGCCCAGATGGCGACCCGGTCGCCGGGCTCCACGCCGGCCGCCACCAGGGCCCGCGCCGCCGCCACCGAGCGATCGAAGAGGTCCTGGAACGTCCACCGCTCCTGCTCGTCGACCACCGCCTCCTGGTCGGGCCAGCGGCGCGCCGCGGTGACGAGCGCCTGCGGGATCGTCATCGGGGTCGGGGCCGACGCCACCGGTCTGGTCCTCAGGCCCGATGGGAGATGGAGACGAGCTTGGTGTCGAGGTAGCCGTCGAGGGCCTCGGTGCCGCCCTCGGACCCGTGCCCGCTGTCCTTCACCCCGCCGAAGGGCACCTCGGGGGCGCCGATCCCCATGTGGTTGATGCCGATCATCCCGGCCTCGACGCCCTGGGCCACGGCGTGCGTCGTCGCCGCCGACCGGGTGAAGGCGTAGGCCGCCAGGCCGTACGGGAGCCGGTTGGCCTCGGTGATGGCCTCGTCGACGTCGTCGAAGGCCGACACCACGGCGACCGGCCCGAACGGCTCCTCGTTCATGATCCGCATGTCGGGGGTGGCGCCCGTGATGACCGTCGGCTCGTAGAACCAGCCCGGTCCGTCGAGGCGATGACCGCCTGTGACGACCTTCCCGCCCTTGGCCTGGGCGTCATCGATCAAGGCCTCGATGGCCGGGATCCGGCGCTCGTTGGCCAGGGGCCCCATCTGCGTCTCCGGGTCGAGCCCCGACCCCACGCGGGTCGCCGCCATGGTGTCGACGAAGGTGTCCAGGAACTCGTCGTGGGCGCTCCGCTGGACGAGGATGCGCGTGGGCGACACGCAGACCTGGCCGGCGTTGCGGACCTTGGTCGCCGCCAGCATCGCCGCCGTGGCGTGGGCGTCCACATCGTCGAAGACCAGGACCGGGGCGTGACCTCCGAGCTCCATCGTCGTCCGCTTCATGTGCTGTCCGGCCAGGGCGGCCAGCTGCTTGCCGACGGCGGTGGAGCCGGTGAAGGTGACCTTCCGGATGGTGGGGTGGGGGATCAGGTGGCCCGACACCTCGGCGGGTACGCCGTAGACGAGCTGGAGCACGCCGTCGGGCAGGCCGGCGTCGACGAAGCAGCCGACGAGGGCGGCGGGCGAGGCCGGGGTCTCCTCGGGCGCCTTGACGATGATCGAGCAGCCGGTGGCCAGGGCGGCCGAGACCTTCCGGACCACCTGGTTGATGGGGAAGTTCCACGGCGTGAAGGCGGCGACGGGGCCCACGGGCTGGCGCACCACCATCTGCTGGACGGCGTCGTCGCGGGACGGGACCAGCCGACCGTAGGCCCGCCGGCCCTCCTCGGCCATCCACTCGATGGTCTCGGCCCCGCCCGCGACCTCGCCGGCGGCCTGGGCCAGCGGCTTGCCCTGCTCGAGCGTCATCAGGCGGCTGACCTCCTCGGCCCGGTCGCGGAGGAGGGCGGCCGCCCGGCGCATGACCTTCGAGCGTTCGTGGGCGGACGTGGACCGCCAGGCCGCGAACCCGCGCTCGGCGGCGGCCAGCGCCTCGTCGAGGTCGGCGGCCTCGGCCACCGGCACCGAGCCGATGGTGTCGCCCGTGGCCGGATCGACGACGGCGAGCCGCCGGTCGCCCGAGGCCGGACGCCAGGTGCCGTCGATGTGCAGGAGGATGTCGTGGTCGGTCATCAGATCAGCTCGAGGACCAGGGCCGAGCCCATGCCGCCGCCGGCGCACATGGCGACGCAGCCGACCGTGCCGCCCCGGCGGCGCAGCTCGTGGAGCATGGTCACGACCATGCGGGCCCCGGTGGCGGCGATGGGGTGGCCCAGCCCGCAGCCGCTGCCGTTGACGTTCATGATCTCGGGGTCGATCTCGAGCCGCCGCGACGTGGCGACCGCGACCGAGCAGAACGCCTCGTTGACCTCGAACAGGTCGACGTCGCCGACGGTGAGGCCGGCCCGCGCGAGGGCCTTGGGGATGGCGAGGGTCGGGGCCAGCCCCGTCTCGACGGGGTCGACGCCGACCGACGCCCAGGAGCGGATGCGGGCCTGCGGCGCCAGGCCGTGGGCGGCGGCGAAGGCGCCCGACGTGACGACCACGGCGGCGGCCGCGTCGTTCAGGCCGGCGGCGTTGCCAGCGGTGACCGTGGCCCCCTCGATCTCGGGGTGGAGCACCGGCAGGGACGCCAGCCGCTCCAGGCTGGTGTCGGCCCGCGGGTGCTCGTCGGCGGTGAACGTCGTGCCGTCGGGGAGCGGGACCGGGACGATCTCTTGGGCGAAGCGGCCGTCGTCGCGCGACGCCGCGGCCCGTCGGTGGGACTGCAGGGCCCACTCGTCGGAGGCCTGGCGGCTGATGCCGGCCAGCCGGGCGGTGTTCTCGCCGACGGTGAGGGCCATGTCGAAGGCCGGGGCCTCGGGCGTCGGGGTGTGGCTGGGCGACATCCACGGCTCGCCGAGCTTGGTGCCCATCACCATGGTGCTCAGGCTCTCGGTGCCCCCGGCGATGACGGCGGAGTCCATGCCGGCCATGATCGAGCCGGCGGCGATCTGGATGGCGCTGAGCCCGGCGGCGCAGTGGCGGTTGTCCGCCAGCCCCGGGACGTTGGTCATCCCCAGCTCGACGGCGGTGTGCCGGGCGATGACCCCGCCGCCCTGGAGCGACTCGGCCAGGACCAGGTCGTCGATCTCGTCGAGCGGGATGCCGGCCCGGTCGACGACCTCCTGCACGGCCACCCGGGCCAGGGCGAAGGCGTCGACCCCGGCCCCGGCCAGCGCCCCCTTGTGGGCCCGGCCGATCGGGGTGCGGGTGGCGGCCACGATCACGGCTGGGTCCATTTGTGGCAACGTAGAGCGAAATGAACGCCGGTTCAAGGGACGGAGATCCAGCCATGGCCGAGCCGAGCGACGACGCGGCCAGCCGGCGCGAGCAGCGGCGCCAACGCCACCAGCACTTCAGCCGCGAGCAGTTCCTCGACGCGGCCGAGGAGATCTTCGGTCGCAAGGGGTACCACGAGACGACCCTCAAGGAGGTCGCCGAGCAGGCCGAGTTCTCGGTCGGCTCGGTGTACTCGTTCTTCGAGAACAAGGAGGACCTGTTCCGGCAGATCTTCCTGCGCCGGGGCGGGCAGTTCATGCCCGAGATCCGCGCCGTGCTGGACGACGTCGGCGACGACCCCCTGAAGGGGCTGCACCAGCTGGTCGACTTCGAGGCCCAGTGGTTCCGGCGCCACCCGCACTTCGGCCGGCTCTACCTCCGCCACTCCAGCGCCACCTTCCTCCCCACCGAGGGCACCCAGGACCCGGTGCTCACCGCCAACCACCGGGAGTCGATGGCCCTCCAGTCCGAGCTGTTCCGGCGGGGCCAGGAGGCCGGTGTGCTGCGCGACGGCGACCCCGAGGTCCTGGCCCGCGTCTTCTCCGGGATCATGTCGGCGTTCCAGGCGCTCGACCCGGTCGTGATGTCCGACGACCCGTCCGTGGGCGAGCGGATGACGCTGGACGAGCTGCACGACCTGGTCGAGGCCGCCTTCCGCCGCCCGGAGCCGTCCGATGGCTGAGCGCGACGCCCCGCGGCCCCCCGAGGGCGACTGGCTGGGCACGCCCCACCTCCGCTTCGAGCGCCACGGGGTGCTGGGCCGCTGCGTCGTCGACCGGCCCGAGGCCCGCAACGCCCTGACCCCGGCCATGTACTTCGGCATCCGCTACGCCGTCGACCACGTGAACCGGGACGACGACCTGGCCGGCCTGCTGATCACCGGCGTCGACGACGTGTTCATGCCCGGCGGCGACCCCTGGTCCAAGGAGGACAGCTGGGGCGACGTCGCCAACCACCTGGGCATGGACATCACGCCGTTCGAGGCCGTCCGCACGGCCAC
>DASYLG010000182.1:0-3162 GCA_036009685.1 Iamia sp.
GGTCGGCGGGCCGGTGTCCGTCGGCCAGGTGGTCGGTGGCCCGCCGGTGGGCGGCGCGCTCCCGGGCGTCGTCGGTCCCCAGTCCATCGGTCTCTCCCCCTCGGACTCCTCGGAGCCCCCCGGCCCGCCGCGCACGATAGCCCGACACCCCTGTGCCTTGGTAGCGTCGCCCGGTCTCGGGAGGGGAGCGCAGGGTGCGAACGGTGGGGACGTGGGTTCTGGTGGCGGCCGTCCTGGCGGCCGGGTGCGCAGTGCCCGACGAGCTGGAGGCCGGGCCCGATCGTGAGGTCGTCGCCGTCATCGACGTGGAGGAGGCCCTCGCCGACGCCGGCGGGGTGCGCTACCGCTACACGGCGGCGCAGGAGGAGTACGACGGCGGGGGCGAGGTGGTCGTCGAGGGCGAGCGCGACGTCGAGCGCGGGCTGTCGCACGAGATCCGGGTGACGACCTTCAGCACCACGGCCGGCGCCGACGAGGTCGACGAGTACCCGACCCGGTACGAGTCGACCCGGGAGACCGTCACCCGCGACGGCACCCTCTGGGTGCGGGCCCGGCCCGCCGGTCGACCACCCGGGCCCTGGAGCCTGGTGTGGGACGAGGTGGACGGACCCGGCGGCGACGCCTTCGATCCCGATGGCCGGGGGATGGCCTCCGTCGTCCGCTCCGCCGGGACCGTCGAGCGGTTCGCCTACGTGGCGACCGAGGCGACCACGGCGGGCGAGCTGGCCCGCCGCTTCCGCGGGACCGGCACCGACGAGGCCGTGGGCCTCACCATCGACGTGTGGCTCGACGTCGAGGGACGTCTCCACCGGATCACCACCTCCGCCGGCGAGGAGCTCGACCTCGTGGACCACGGGCTCGACGTGACGGCGCCGGAGCCGGACTCCTTCGACGAGGACGGCTCCGAGGCGTACTTCGGCGAGCTCTCCCCGGAGGTCACCGGCGACTGGGAGCTCGAGGCGGAGGGAACGACCGAGGAGCGGGCGTGGCAGGTGGTCCGGGCCCCCGGCCTGCTGGCCGGTGTCGAGGTGCCGTGCCGGATGCTCCTCGCCGAGGACCAGGACGGCTCCGAGGGCTGGGACGACGCCCTGCTGGTCGAGGATCAGGACGGCCCCGTGTGCGGCCGCGGGGGCTACGAGATGCTGAGCTCCGCGGTCGCCGAGCCGGCCCTCCAGGTGCTCGTGCCGATGTCGGTGTGGACGGCGTCGTCCGACGTCCCCGAGCCGCTCGGCCTGGCCGTGTCACCCCGGTTCGCCGGGTCCCCGGCGGTGATCCTCGGTCTCGACGGCGAGCGCATCGAGGTGCCGCTGGACGACGCCGGCCTCGGCGTGACCTCGCTGCCCGGCGACCTGGTCGTCGCGTCCATCGAGCTGGACGACAGGTCGGTCGTGTGCACGACCGATGCGGAGGCCTCCTGGCTGGAGGACGCCACGCACGCCATCGAGCTGCTCTGGGGCACCGCCCCCCTCTGCGCCCGGGCCTGACCCGGATCGCCCCTCAGCTGGTGCGGAGGACGAGCGAGAAGACGCCCTCGCCGCGCATGGCGAAGGCGACGGCGGTGACCGGCTCGGTCGTCGCGCCGCCCTCGGCACTGGCCCGCTCGACCACGATGGCGGTCTCGTCCGGCACCGAGTCGGTGAGGAAGGCCCGCAGCAGGCCGGCCGTGATCAGCGGTGAAGCAGGGGTCGTGGCGTCCACCTCGATCCATCGGCCGCCCGGCAAGGACCGTGAGTCGTGGGGGTCAGCCCGCCGACACGGCGTCGTAGCGGCGGTGGATCAGGGTCTGGACGTCGGAGAACAGCCGCTCGCTGGCGTCCTCGACGACGGCGGCCTGGGCACCCATGGCGGCGAGACCCTCCTCGCCCATGAGCCAGGCGACGCAGGTCGTGGCGGCATCCGCGCTGGGGACCTCGACGATCAGGTCCCGGCCCTCGACGCGCAGGGGTCGATCCGTGCCCTGGATGACGGGCCAGCCCTGGATCAGCTCGATCTCCAGCTCGTTCGGCGCCCTGGTCAACGACAGCCGGAGCACGATGGCCGCGCTCTGGTACTTCACGGATTCGAGGTCCCGGATCTCCAGCGTCACCGCGCCCCATCGGCCGGGTGCGTCACCCCGTGAGGACGGGATCGGTCGCCCGTGCCCTCGACAGGTAGTTGGACGTCCAAGTAATCTGGGGCGATGAGCCCGCCCGACCTGCACCGACCGGTCCACCCGGTGCGGTTCGTCACCGCCGCCAGCCTGTTCGACGGGCACGACGCCTCGATCAACATCATGCGGCGGATCCTCCAGAGCCAGGGCGCCGAGGTCATCCACCTGGGCCACAACCGCTCGGTCGACGAGGTCGTCACCGCCGCCGTGCAGGAGGACGTGCAGGGCGTCGCCGTCAGCTCGTACCAGGGCGGCCACGTCGAGTACTTCCAGTACCTCTACGACCTGCTGCGGGAGCGGGGCGCCGGCCACGTGAAGGTCTTCGGCGGGGGCGGCGGCACGATCATCGAGACCGAGATCGCCCAGCTCCAGGCCTACGGGATCAGCCGCATCTTCTCGCCCCACGACGGCCAGGCCTTGGGCCTGCCGGCGATGATCAACCACCTCGTGCGCGAGGCCGACGTCGCCCTGGCCGCCGAGCCGCCCAGCAGCCTCGACGCCCTGCTGGCCGGCGACGGCGCCGCCCTGGCCCGGGTGATCACCTGTCTCGAGGGCGACACGCTGCCCTCGACCCTGACCGCCGAGATCCGCGCCGCCGCTGACAGCCGGGCCGTGCCCGTGCTCGGCATCACGGGCACCGGCGGGTCGGGCAAGTCGAGCCTCACCGACGAGCTGGTCCGGCGCTTCCGCCTCGACCACGAGGACAAGCTCCGCATCGCCGTCATCGCCATCGACCCGACCCGGCGCAAGGGCGGCGGCGCCCTCCTGGGCGATCGCATCCGCATGAACTCCATCGATCCCGCCTCGGTCTACTTCCGCAGCCTGGCCACGCGCGCCGCCGGCTCGGTCGTGCCCGAGGCGCTGGACGACATCGTGGCCGCCACCAAGGCGTGGGGGGCCGACGTGGTCCTCGTCGAGACGCCCGGCATCGGCCAGGGCGACGCCGCCATCGTCGACCACGTCGACCTGTCGCTCTACGTCATGACCCCGGAGTTCGGTGCCGCCAGCCAGCT